>JBFGDW010000165.1:0-7613 GCA_041580435.1 Candidatus Polarisedimenticolia bacterium
CCACCAGCGGCGCCACCAGCGGGCTTCCGGCCAGGTCCTTCTTGGTGGCGAGGATGCACTCGGCCAGCCGCGAGATGGGGACGCACACGTCGGTGACCCAGCCGCGGGAGCCAGGGCGCAGGGCCAGGGCGGCGTAGTAGGCGTCGTGCCGGGCCCGCCACAGCTCGTTGCGGGCGGTGGGGTCCGTCTCCCAGCGGAAGGAGGTCCCTCGGTGCTCCCGGGCCAGGGCGCCGAACTCCTCGGCCTGCTCCTTCACTGACGCCTCGCTGCCGTGGAACTCCAGCAGCAGCGTTGGCATCACCGGCAGGTCGAGATGGGAGTGCCTGTTCACGGCGTCGAGCTGGACCTCGTCCAGGAGCTCGATGCGCGCCACCGGGATGCCCGCCTGGATGGTCTGGATGACCGTGTCCACGGCGTCGCCCAGATCCTGGAAGGAGACCACCGCCGCCGAGATGGCCTCGGGCACGCCAAACAGGCGCACCGTCACCTCGGTGATCACCCCCAGCGTCCCCTCGGCGCCCACGAACAGGCGCGTGAGGTCGTAGCCGGCGGCCGACTTGCGGGCCCGGCGGGCCGTGCGGATGAAGCGGCCATCGGCAAGGACCACGCCCAGGGACAAAACGTTCTCCCGCATGGTGCCGTAGCGCACAGCGTTGGTGCCGCTGGCCCGGGTGGAGGCCATGCCGCCGAAGGTGGCGTCGGCCCCGGGATCCACGGCGAAGAACAGCCCCGTATCCCGCAGGTGGGCGTTGAGCTGCTTGCGCGTGACGCCGGCCTCCACCACGGCGTCCAGATCCTCGGTGTGCACGGCCTGGATGCGGTTCATCCGTGACATGTCCACCGACACACCGCCGCGGTCGGCGATGAGGTGCCCCTCCAGGGATGTGCCCGCCCCGAAGGGGATGACCGGCAAGCGGTGCTCGGCGCAGATCTCCACCAGGGCCTGGACCTCCCGGGTGCTCTCCGGGTAGCAGACGGCGTCGGGCGCCTGGGGCGGATGCCACGACTCGTCCCGGGCGTGGTGGTCGCGAACGGCCTGCGCTGTGCTGCAGCGCTCGCCCAGCAGCTCCTGCAGGCGCTGCAGGGCGGCGTCGCGGCGGGACGGATCAAGGACCATGGGCGGGTCTCCGGGACGAGCGTACCACGGCACACGCCGCGGCCGGCGGACCCCGTGGTAGACTCGCCGCTTCCCATGGGAGCCGGCTGGCGCAACGGGCTGGTGGCCGCGGCGGTGGTGCTGGCGGCCGGGGCGGTGGCCGGCATCGGCACCTTCTCCATCCTCCTGTCCCGGTGGAGCGATCTTCAGGAGACCACGCCCGCCGAGGCCCGGGCCGCCCTGGACACAGCCCGGGCCCAGGCCGGCGCCGGCCCCGCCTACCTGGAGGTCACCCGGGACGGCCAGGTCCTTGTCCGCCGGGAGCTGGAGCGGCCCGCGCCGGCGCGGCTCAGGCGGCTGCACCTGCTGGCCTGGGATCCCCAGGGAGGGCGGCTGCTGCGGATCGCGTTCCCCTTCTGGTTCGTGCGCGCCAAGATGACCCGGACCATCAACCTGGGCACTCTCACCACGGCGGCGGCCGGAGACTGGCGGCATCTGGATCTCCAGGTCACCGAGGAGGACCTGGAGCGGCACGGTCCCGGGCTGGTGCTCGATCATGCGGGGGAGGGGGGCGCCCGGGTCGTGCTGTGGACCGAGTGAGGAACGGCGCGCGGCCCCGGCTCACTCCCGGCCGGCGGCCGCGGCCCGCTCCTCCAGATCCCGCTTGAGCCCCGGGTGGACGGCGAAGCCAGCGGCCTCGGCCCGGCGGATGGCCTCACGGCCGGCGTCGAAGCGGCCGGTGAGCATGTAGATCACGGCCAGATTACTGTGGGCCTCCCCCATCTGGGGCTCGGCGGCGGCGGCCTTGAGATACTCCTGCTCGGCCAGGGCCATCTCGCCCAGACGGAAGCGGGCACTGCCCAGGGCCAGGTGGAACGCGGCAGGGACGGCCAGCGTCCGGTCCCGGCGCAGCTTCATGTTCTCCAGCATGCGGATGCGCTCCTCCAGCATGGTGATCCGCCGCTCGGGGGCCGGCAGCTTGGAGGCCGGCGATCTCAGGAAGCGAATGGACTCCTTCAGCTCGCGGATCATGTCGTCATTGGCGCGCTCGATCTCCGACTGCCTTTTCTGCTGCAGCCCGCTGATCTTGCCGATGGTGGCGATGGCCTCGATGAAGGCATCGGCGGCCGGGCCATAGCGCTGCTGGGACATGTAGGCCTGTCCCAGGTTGTAGTGGGCCATGGGCATGAGCGGGTCCAGCTCGATGGCGGCGTGGAACTCCGCCGTGGCGCCCTCGGGATCGCCTCCGGCCAGCAGGTCCTCGCCGGCGCGCAGGTGCCGGGCGGCCTCCATGGACGAGTGCCGGTCGGGCACGCCGCCAGCGGTGGGCGCCAGCAGAACCATCAGGTTAAGCAGAAGCCCCATGCCCATACGGGCCACTCCCTCAGCGCGAATCCCCGGCGCGCCAAAGCTCGTCCGTCCACAGCACCCGCCAGGTTGCGCCACCATCCTTGGAGACGGTTAGTGTGCGACGCCAGAGGCCGTCGGCCAGCCGCTCGGAGATCAACTGGGTCTCCCGCTTCCTCCCCTCGCCGGCGCTGCGCCAGACACTGCGGTTCCCCTCGGCTTCTCCTTCCAGCCGTGAGAAGGTCCCCCGGGTGGCATTGACGTACTGGCGCACCCAGCGCCCCAGGCCCGGGTCGAGAACCTGCACGGAGAAGCCCCGGTAGATCCCGCCGCTGTGGACGATCTCCATGTGGAGGATCTGCCCCGATCCTCCCAGGATCGGCTCCACCCGCATGGTCATGGGTTCCTCGCTGCCGTCGGCCCCATCCCGGCGCAGTCCGGTCCACTCCCCCAGGGTCCAGTCGAAGGGAGTGCCCGGCCCGCCGCGGATCCGCCGCCGCGGGATCGCCCGGGACATGCGACGAGGAGGCATGGCTGCCGTCATTATGTCACCGGGACGTCACCTGTCCACGGCGCGTTGACGGGTGGCCGGCGGCGGCATAGGCTGTGCGAGCCGTTCCCGCGTGGAGCGGAGGGAGAGAGCTTGAGGCCGCAACCCAGACAGGTCCTGGCCGCACTGGCCGCGGCGGCCATCCTCGGTGCCCCGGCGCGGGCCCAGGAGGCCCCGGGTATCGAGGCCTCCGTGGTGCGCATCGTCAACTACTCCCAGCACGGCAACTGGTACTCGCCCTGGGATCTATCCCAGGTGCGGGAATCATCCGGGTCCGGTTTCATCATCGGCGACGGGCTGGTCATGACCAACGCCCACGTGGTGAGCGACTCCCGGTTCCTGCTGATCCAGGGCCACAACGATCCCGAGATGCACGTGGCCCGGGTGGTCCACGTGGCCCACGACAGCGACCTGGCCCTGATCCAGCCCGTGGACGGGTCGGTCCTGACAGGCCCCCCCCTGGAGCTTGGCGGCCTGCCCCGCCTGGGCTCCACCGTGGACACGCTGGGCTACCCCGCCGGCGGCCAGCAGCTCTCCTCCACCCGGGGAGTGGTGTCCCGGATCGAGGAGCAGCTCTACGTCCACTCGGCCAAGGACGTCCACTTCACCGTGCAGACCGACGCGGCCATCAACCCGGGCAGCAGCGGCGGGCCGGTTCTCCAGGACGGCCGGGTGGTGGGTGTGGCCTTCCAGGCGAACCTGGACCTGGAGAACACCGGCTTCTTCATCCCCACCGAGGTCATCGGCCGCTTCCTGCGGGACGTGGAGGATGGGCAGTATGACGGCTACCCCGAGCTGGGGGTGCGGACCTCCGGCATGGAGAACCCGGCGGCCCGGGCGCACGCCGGCCTGGCTCCGGGGGAGTCCGGCGTGCGCGTGGACGAGGTCTACCCGGGCGCCAGTGCCCACGGCCACATCCAGGAGGGGGACATCCTGCTGGAGGTGGCGGGGCAGCCGGTGGCCAGCGACGGCTCGGTGGCCGACGGCGACACCCGCATGTCCTTCGGCCTGCTGGTGGACCGGATGCAGATTGGCGAGTCCCTGGCGGTGCGGGTCCTGCGGGGCTCGGAGCAGCTGGAGTTCCAGATCCCCCTGGTGGGGATGACCGGGGTGGACCTGCGCGGGAACCTCTATGACCAGCTGCCGCGGTACTACATCTACGCCGGCCTGGTGTTCGTCCCCCTCCACCTGGAGACCCTCAAGACCTACGGGCCCGAGTGGCGGGCCAAGGCCGACAAGACCATGCTCTACGAGTTCCTGGTGCGTCCGGTGATGGAGCCGGAGCGCCTCATCCAGGAGCGGGTGGTGCTGCTGCGGCGCCTCACCCATCCGGTGAACGCCGACATGGCCTGGTTTCGCAACGAGGTGATCGAGCGGGTCAACGATCGGCCCATCACCAGCCTTGAGGATCTGGTGGAGACCCTGGAGGCCCACCAGGGGAAGTACCACGTCTTCGAGTTCTCCAACCTGAGCCGCTTCAGCGTGCTGGACCGGGAGCGCGCCGAGGCCGCCCACGAGGAGATCCTGCGGCGCTACGGCATTCCCTTGGACCGGAACCTGTGAGATCCCGCCGGGCCAGCGCGCGGGCCGCCGCCCTGGTGGCGGCGCTGGCTGCCTGGGGCGCCGTCCCGGCGGCCGAGCCCTCACGGGACGCCTACGAGCGCGCCGTGGTGGGTCTGGAGATCACCTTCCAGACCTGGGACGAGGACCGGCCCTGGGCCAAGGAAACCCCCGGGTCCCGGGACGCCTCGGCGGTGCTGGTGGACGCCACCCACCTCCTCACCACCGCCCAGATGGTGGACCACGCCACCTTCATCAACCTGGCCACCTTCGGGCGCGGCCGGCAGGTGGAGCCGCGGATCGTGCGCGTGGATCCCGACATCAACCTGGCGCTGCTCGCGGTGGACGATCCCGCCGTGCTGGCCGATCTGAAGCCCCTCCCCCTGGCCGAGCGCACCCCCACTTCGGGCTCCCTCAACACGGTGCGCTGGCGCGGTCAGCAGCTGGAGTCGGCGGTGTCCCGGGTGACGCGCTTCGAGGTGGAGCGGAGCTGGCAGAGCCGGGTGGAGCACGCCTTCCTGCACATGCGCACCGACATCAGCAACGGCGGCTGGGCCGAGCCGGTGTTCCAGGACGGCGTCCTGGTGGGGCTCACCGTCTCCCAGACCCAGCAGGTGAGCCGGGCCATCCCCGTGGAGATCCTGCGGGCGTTCCTGGACCGGGCCCGGGCGCCGGGCCCCTACGTGGGCTTCCCGGCCCTGGGGGTCAACTGGCAGGTGAACCGGGACGCCGCGGTGACCCGGTACCTGGGCCAGGAGGGAGAGCCCCGGGGGATCCTGGTGCGGCAGGTGCCCTGGGGGACATCCGGGTGCGGCGTCCTCAAGCCCCGGGACATTCTCCTGGAGGTGGAGGGGCACGCCATCGATGCCGAGGGACACTACCGCCATCCGCGCCTGGGTCAGGTCCGCTTCACCCACCTGCTGGCCGAGCGCTACCGCCCAGGTGACGTGGTCCGGGTGAAGGTGTTCCGGGGCGGGCGCGTGGAGGCACTGGCCATGACGCTGCGGGAGTACCCGGCCTCCCTGGATCTGGTTCCGTCCCGGCGGGAAGGCCAGCCGCCATATGTCATCGCCGGCGGCCTGCTCCTGCGGGAGCTGGACCTGCCCTACCTGCAGACCTGGGGCAAGGAGTGGAGCCAGACGGCTCCGGTGAACCTCCTGACCCGGTACTGGCTGTTCCAGGAGGGGCAGACCCCCGAGCGCCGACGCTCCGTCCTCATCTCCACGGTGCTCCCCTCCGAGTACAACATTGGCTACCAGGGGCTGCACGACGAGGTGGTGGAGAGCATCAACGGGCGGAGCGTGGGCAGCCTGGAGGACGCCCTCGCGGCGCTGGCGGAGCCCCAGGGGCTCTACCACGTCCTGGGCCTGAGCGCCGACTCGACCCGGCGCGAGGTGGTTCTGGACGCGGCGGCCCTGGAGCGCGCCACACGGGAGATCCTGGAGTCCTACCGCATTCCCGAGGCGGGCCACGGGCGGGAAGAGCCGCTGCCGCCCGGCGGTGGCGACTGCCCGGGCGACTACTAGGGGATCAGGTCCACCAGCGGGACGTCGACCTGGCGGGGCGCATCGCCGCCGGCCAAGGTCAGGCGCACGCTCTCCCTGTCCTGGAACAGGTCATTGAGACGCACCCCGCAGGGGTGCTCCTCCATGGGGCGTCCATCAACGGCCAGGACCCGGTCCCCTTCCTTGAGGCCCAGGCGGGACGCGGGGGTGTCGGGCAGCACCTGCACGATCTCCATTCCCTCCCGGCGTGCGGCCAGCAGCGCGCCGGTGCCGCGCACCGGCGGCAGGAGGATGGGCCCGGACCCGTCCCGGGCCAAACGCATGCGCCAGCGCTTCTGGTCGAAGGTCAGCACGAAGTGGCGCAGGATGGGCTGGCCCACCAGGGGCGTGCCGGAGGTGAGCTCCACCACTGGCCGGTGCAGCCGCGCGCCGCCCAGGTGGATGTCGCTCCCCAGGCGCCCGGCCTGCCGCAGGCTCACCCCGCGGATCCGCATGGAGGATCGGGCCAGCCGCGGCGGGAACTCCCATTCCAGCCATGGGGAGGGGCGCAGGATCAGCGCCGTGGCCGAGCCCGAGTCCACCAGCACCTCCTCCTCACGCCCATCCAGGTCGAGGCGTATCCAGGGGCGCTTCCGGTCCCGGCGTGAAAGAGGCAGGATGGTCACGCCGTCCGGCTCGGGCAGCGCTCCGGTGGAGTAGCGGATCTGCCGCCGCGGGTAGTCCAGGGTCAGCAGCAGGTGGCGGAACGCGGGGAAGCCCAGGATGCCATCCATGGGATGGCGCAGGGCCCGGGCGATGTGATCCAGCTCCAGCGCTCGCACCGGAAGCCGGCGAAAGGTGAGGGGCCCCAGAGCCGCGTCCCGCAGCGTGACGCGCCGGCCAGCGGCGACGCGCTTGCCCGCGATCCGCTCCAGGGCGTCGGGATCCACCACGGTGTGGCTGGCACCGGTGTCGAACAGCAGGGTCAGGCCGCCATCGCCCTCGCCGGGCAGGACCAGCCGAACCAGGAAGAAGTCGCCGCACAGGGTGGTGGGGATGATCGTCCCGTCCGGGGCCGCGTCGGCGCGCGCCTGGGCGCCCGCCACGGCAGACAGCAGGAGCACTGCGGCGAGAACCGAGGCCCGGTCGGGAAGGAGAGCGCGCCTGGCCATGGTGGCGGATGGTAACCGATTCATGAGGCGTGCCAGTCACACGGTGATCCGCACGCGCGCCCCGTGGTACACATGGTGAGCCGCTGGCCTGGCAGGTGGCCCTGCGCAATCTGGTGGGCCAGCTGACCGGACATAAGGAACTGCTGCTCGCACCCTAGCCGGGTCCCGGCTGCTCCGGAGGGGCAGCCGGTCCTGGTCCTGGGATCGGTGCCGGTTGCGCCTGCAGACGGCGGGCCGGACCAGCTCAGCGCGGATCAGGCTGCCAGCCCCGCTCGCAAGCCTCGGCCACCAGCTCGGCCGCTTTCTTGGCCAGGTTCTTGGGGTCGCTGTTGCGCATGTTGAGCATGCGGGACATGCCGCCGGGGTTGACCTCGCCGCTCCAGAGCCGCTGGGACCCGTCCAGG
>JBFGDW010000166.1:0-7584 GCA_041580435.1 Candidatus Polarisedimenticolia bacterium
CCGCCGGCCACGACAACCACACCGTCATGCACGGCGGGCTGTCCTGGTTCCCGGAGAAGGCCCTCTTCCAGGAGTACGCGGCCTTCGGCCGGGATCACGCCCACGACCTGGCCGACTTCGACGTCTATTACCGGGATGACGTGCGCGGCCTGCGCTGGCCGGTGCGCGACGGCCGCGAGACCGTCTGGCGGTTCAACGAGGCCCACGACCCGTACGTGCGCAAGGGCAGCGGCTTCGACTTCTACGGCCCGGCCCTCAAGTCCCTGCCCCGGGGCAATCTGGACGGCGCGGCCGGCGCCGAGTCCGTGTCGGTGGCCGGCAAGGCCAAGATCTTCTTCCGCCCCTACGCCGCCCCACCGGAGGTGCCCGGCGGCGAGTACGACCTCTGGCTGTGCACCGGCCGTGTCCTGGAGCACTGGCACAGCGGCAGCATGACCCGGCGCGTGCCCCAGCTCCATGCGGCCGTGCCCACCGCCCGCATGGCCATGCACCCGAAGGACGCCGCCGCCCGCGGCCTGGCCCACAACGACCTGGCCTGGGTGGCCTCGCGCCGCGGCCGCATCCGTCTCCGGGTCGAGATCGACGGCCGCAACCGGGTGCCGCCGGGAACCGTCTTCGTCCCCTGGTTCGACGAGGGGGTGTTCATCAACAAGGTGACGCTGGACGCCACCTGCCCCATCTCCAAGCAGACCGACTTCAAGAAGTGCGCCGTGAAGGTGAGCCGGGCCGAGGGCGCGCCCGGCGAGTCGGCGGCCGCGACAGGAGAGGGCGCCTGATGGTCTGCCGCCGGGCGGTGCAGGCGATCCTGGCGGCGCTGCTGGCCGCCGCCTGCGGCGGCCCGTCCCCCGCGCCGGATCCTGCCGCCGAGCCAGGGGCTCTCCACGAGACCCAGCTGGGGCTCAGCGCGGCGCGGCTGGACGAGGCGCCGGCGCCGCCCCTCTGGAACGACAGCGCCGCCATGCCCGGCGAGCAGCCCCTCCACCCGCGCCCCTATGCCGGCGCGCCGCCGGTGGTCCCCCACGGCATTGGCGACTTCCTTCCCCTCACCAACAGTGAGAACAACTGTCTGCTCTGCCACCAGCCCGGCGGCGAGAAGGTGGAAGGTGAGCCCACCCCCCTGCCGGCCAGCCACCTGGAGGACCTCCGGCGGGCACCGGGGGTGCAGGGGGAGGAGGTGGCGGGGGCACGCCACAACTGTTTAGCCTGCCACGTGGCCGCCGCCGACGTGGCGCCGCTGGTGGAGAACGCCTTCACCTCCCCGGGAAGCGCACCTCCCGGATCCTGATCACGGGGGTGGGACGCCCTGGTCCCGTTCCAGGGGCCCGGTCATCCAGCGCGCGAGATCTGCGGCATCGGCGCCGTCCAGATCGCCGTCGTCGTCCATGTCGCTGAGGCGATCAGGAAAGCCCAGCTCCGGGCCGCCCCCGGCGCCGGCCTGCAGGCCGGCCAGGTCCAGCAGGTCCACGTCCTGGTCGCCGTCCCGGTCGCCGGGGGTGTCCGCGTGCAGCGCCTCCAGCATCTGGACCCGGTAGATGCTGGTGAAGGGAAACCCCTGGCCCACCCTGAGCTTCCACACCAGCCTTCCGTCCCGGGTGACCTCGTAGAGGGTCGCCCGCGGCGCCGAGCTCAGGATGGTGTTGCCGTTGGGCAGCCGGTCGGCGTCACCGGCGAAGCCGCTGAAGAGGGCGAAACCGTCCTCGTTTCGCTCCACCCAGTCCCAGACGATCTGGCCGCTGGTGGGCATCTGGTTGCTGTTGAACTGGATCTCCACGGCCCGGGAGACCCGGGGGAAGCTCTCGTTGCCGTTGTCAAAGAGCACCATGTTGCCGTTGGGTAGGATCTCCGGTGAGTGCTGGAAGGTGAAGAACCCGTCACCGAAGTCGGTGTCCCCCGAGGGCTGGATCGCCCCCATGTTGTAGACGACCTGGCCCGTGGCCACGTCGATGCGCGTGATGCGGCTCAGGTGGCGCGCGCTGAAGTAGATGCTGTGGTCCGCCTCGACGTAGTTGGCGGCATTGCCGTGGGTCCAGTCGGGGAACCGGTTGCCGTCCAGAGTGGAGTAGTGATCGATGGCGGCCCAGCTCCAGATCTCCTCCTGGGTGTGGCGATCCAGGATCACGATGCGGTCGCCGAAGCGCGTCTCACCCCCGTCCTCGGGAAGGAGCAGATCGTCGTACAGGAGCAAGACCACCTGGCCGTCTGGCATCAGGTCAGCGTCGTGGTGGTAGCGGTACCCGCGGCCGGCAGGCGCCTGCCAGGCGATACGCCCGTCCAGGGTCTCGTCGTTGACGAGGACGGGGGAGGCGGCACCCGGGTCCCCCCCGCCCCCGGGCCCGGTGGACCTCATGATGAGGAGCCGCCCGGTCTCCGGGCGCACCTCGATGTAGCCGGCGTTGCCTTCCCCCTGCTGGTAGGTGAAGTAGATCGGCTCCCCCTGGCGGTCCACGGCCAGGGCCAGGGGCCCGGCGATCTCCGGGGGATCCTGCCGGCGGCTGACATTGAACAAGGTCACTCCGGGTTGCACCGGGCCCGGTTCAGGCTCGCTGGCCTGAAGGTCAAAGCTCATGGCAGGTAGCGGCAGCGTCCGGAAGCGGTGCACCGGGGCGCCGTCGGCGGCGGAAGCCAGCGTCCCCACGCGCCAGGCGTAGTCGCGCCCGAACTCCAGCCCCTCGGTGATCACGAGACGCGGCTCGGGGCCGGGCGCCACCTCCTCCAGCAGCTCCATGCCCGCCCCGGCGAACGGATCGGCCGAGCCGTCGTCTGGAGCGATCTGCAGCCGGTAGCCGTCCTCGCCCCCGGGCCGTGACGGCCAGCGGAAGGGCACATGGGTGTAGGGGAGCGCGGCTCCCTCCGCCGGCCGCAGGACCGCGTCGGCGGCCGGCGAGGGGATGGCGGTGGGGCGAGGCCGCGCCGCCAGCTCCCCCTCGGCGCCGGCCAGCGGGCCGGCCACCCGCACCTGAAACCACGCTTCCTCCAGGTCGACACGGGCGGCGCGCACCCCCACCCCGGCGCCGGCGGACAGGCCGGTGAGGACGTTGGCCCGGGCGGCGTCCAGGTAGAAGGTGTAGAGCCCGGGTGTCGCCGGCAGCACGAAGCTCCCGGTGGCGGCCAGTACGCCGCCGCGCCGCCCCACCAGCCACACCACCTCCGTGGCCTGCCCCTGGCAGAGATCGGCGGCGGGGCCCAGGCAGGGGCCTGGGACACCGAAGGTGTTCTGGGCCCCGCCCATCTGCAGCAGGTCCCGGTGCGATCCGTCCAGCCGTCGGCTCAGGCCGCCGTAGGCCGAGGACCAGGGGTCGGCCGCTGGGTTGGTGAACCCCAGGGGGCGGTCGAAGGCGGCCATGGGCGCCGGCGCGCCCGCGGCCGGGGGCAGGTCGAAGAGCTCCGGGTTGGCCGTGTCCTGGCGCAGGTCGGCGGAGAAGAGGGCCAGCCCCTGGTTGGGCCCGGTCACCCGCAGGGAAACGGTCCAGTCCACCCGCGCGCCAGGGGGCACCTCCTGGCCGGCCGAGGGCGAGCGGAGACTGAAGAAGACCTTCCCCGCCGCCGAGGTGGCCGGCGCCGGAAGGGCCTGCTGGACCGCCGCGGCACCAGGCGTCTCCCAGGCCACGTCCATGTCGGCCAGGGACGGGAGGCTCTCGGACCCGTGGGCCGCCGCCGAGGCACAGGCCAGCCCCAGGGCCAGGAAGACCGTGGCGACCCGGGACGTGACACGCTGTCGCATGCCCCGACCCTCTCACAGTTCTCCCGCCAGGGCAACTCACTCTCTTCCAGCGACGTGCTGACGGTGGATCCGCAGTCGCCGGAGCCGCCCTGGCGCCGTGGACCTCAGCCCTGGGGACCCACGTACGGCTCGTGCAAGCGCACCGGCGCCTCGCGCCCCCTGCGCAGGCGCAGGTTGAGCATCTCCACGAACAGCGAGAAGCCCATGGCGAAGTAGATGTACCCCCGGGGGATGTGCTGATCGAACCCCTCGGCCATGAGGGTGACGCCGATGAGGATCAGGAAGCTCAGGGCCAGCATCTTGATGGTGGGGTGGCGCTCCACGAAGCGGCCCACCGGCCCGGCGAAGACGATCATGAGCGCCACCGCGGCCACGATGGCGATGACCATGATGGACACTTCCTTCACCATCCCCACCGCCGTGATCACCGAGTCCAGGGAGAAGACCAGATCAAGAAGGGCGATCTGCACCAGCACGCCGGCCAGGGTGGCGGCGGCTCGCCCGGAGGCGTGCCCGGTCTCCCCCTCCAGCTTCTGGTGGATCTCGTGGGTGCTCTTGGCCAGCAGGAACAGCCCCCCCAGGATCAGGATCAGATCGCGGCCGGAGATGGCCTCCCCCCAGACGCTGAACAGCGGCGCGGTCAGCCGGATCACCCAGGCCAGGGAGAACAGCAGCGCGATGCGCATGGCCATGGCCAGGAACAGTCCCCAGCGCCGGGCCCGGTCACGCTGGCCCGGAGGCAGCTTCCCGGCCAGGATGGAGATGAAGACGACGTTGTCGATCCCCAGCACCAGCTCCAGCGCGGTGAGGGTCGCCAGGGCGATCCAGGCTTGCGGGTCAGCGATCCAGTCGAACATGGTCACGGGCCTCCGGGGATCGGTTGGGGGATCAGTAACGCAGTCCCAGGCGCTGATAGAGCTTGGCCAGCAGCCAGAGCGGGCCCACCAGGACAAACTCCACGTCCCGGAAGAACGCGGGCCGGCGTCCCTCCACGCGGTGGCCCGCCAGCTGGGCCGCCAGGGACACCGCCAGCAGGCCAGCACACAGCCGCCAGAGCGGGGTCTCCAGGGTGGAGGCCCAGCCCACCGCGGGCAGCAGCGCCGCCAGCACCACGAGCATCCCCAGCGCCAGCGGCCGGGAGAGCGCCGCGTAATAGACCATGCACGCGGCGGCGAAAGCGGTCCCCCAGTTGGCCCAGGCCGGCAGACCGGCCAGGGCGCCAGGAACGGGCAGCGCCCAGAAGAGCCCCACCACCCCGAACATGATCACCGGCACGAAGAGCCAGTGCACCGCCTGGTTCACCGGGTGGGCATGACAGGCGCCGTACTCGGACAGCAGCCGCTGCAGCCGGCTCATGATGCTCCTCCCGGCCCCAGGATAGCCGAGACGGACGCCCCTTGACGCCGCCGGCCATGACGGAGATCCTCCCCCTGTGACACACGACCACGATGTCATCGTCATCGGCGGAGGCCCCGCCGGCGCCACCGCCGCCCTCTCGCTGGCTCGGGACGGGCTGCGGGTGATGCTGGCCGAGCGGGAGACCTTCCCGCGCTTCCACGTGGGCGAGTCGCTGCTGCCGGAGAATGTCCCGCTCTTCCGGGAGCTCGGCCTGGAGGAGCGCCTGGCGAGCGTGCCGCGCTTTCCCAAGTCAGGGGTGGAGTTCGCCTTCGGCCACGAGGAGGCCGGCAAGATCTTCCTGTTCCGCGACGCCCTCATCCCCGGTGACTGGGAGGTCTTCAACGTGGAGCGGGCTCCTTTCGACGCAGCGCTCCTGGAGGCGGCGGTCGACGCCGGCGCCGTGGTCCACCAGGGTATCGGCGTGCGCTCGATCCTGCGCCTCACGGACGGGGACGTGGCCGTCCGGCTCGACGACGGCGCCGAGGCCAGCGCGCGCTACCTGGTGGATGCCAGCGGCCAGGGAACGGTGGTGGGCCGCCACCTGGGAATCCGGCGCCGCCTCCGGGACCGCAAGAAGGTCGCGTTCTTCGGCCACTTCCACGGTGACGTGGATCTGCCGCCCGGGGATCACCCCAGCATCGTGATGATGGCCGACGGCTGGTTCTGGATCATCCCCCTGGGGGGAGGCAAGGTGAGCATCGGCCTGGTCATGCACCAGGAGGACGCCCGCCAGGCCGGGGTTCCCTCCCATGAGATGCTCGCCTGGGGCATCGCCCGCTGCCCGCTGCTGGCGGCCCGCACCGCCCGCGCCCGCTTCCCCGCCGCCAACGGCTCCACCGGCGACTTCAGCTACGCCTGCCGGCCGTACGCCGGACCCGGTTACTTCCTGGTTGGCGACGCCGCCACCTTCGTGGATCCGATCTTCTCCACGGGCGTCCTCCTGGGGATGACCAGTGCCCGGGAGGCGGCGCGGCGGATCCAGGGGATCCTGGCTGGCTCCCTCAGCCCGGCCGCTGCCCGGCGCACCTATGCCCGGATGGTGCGGCGCAGCACCGGCTGCTTCTTCCGCCTGGTGCGCGGCTACTACCAGCACCGGTTCCGCGAGCTGCTGGTCCACGGCCAGGGGCCCGTGCGGCTGCGCGAGGCGCTGCTGGCCATCCTGGCCGGGCGGGTCTACCCTGCCCCGCCCCTGGCGCTGCGGTGGCGTCTGCGCCTGTTCGAGGCGTTCACCGCGCTGCAAAGGTGGATCCCGGTGGTCCCCCGCCGGGCGGCCCTGCCCCTCCTGCCCGGCCCACCCGCCGGCGCGCCGCCCCCCTTCGACCCGCGCCTCGAGGCGCCGCGCGCCGATTGAGCCGGCGGCTCAGGCTCGATCCGGGCCGTCCGGAGCCGGCCGGCGCGGGGTGGCGCTTTCGCTGCACGATCCCGGCGGACAGTCCCGCCTTTGCCGGGCACTTCCCGGGCCGGCCGGTCCTCCCGGCCATCGGCCAGCTCGCCCTGCTGGAGGCGGCCTGCCGCAGGGCGCTGGGCGCCGGGACGCTGGCAGGGCTGGAGCTGATGCGCCTGCAGCAGCCACTGGGGCCCGGCGACCCCCTCGAGATCCGCCTGGAGCGGCCGGACGACCAGGGATGCGTGCGCTTCGCCCTGAAGAGCGGCCGGCGGGCGGTGAGCGCGGGGACCCTTCAGTGGGAGCGAGCCCGCCGGTGAGGCCGGCCGACCTCCTGCCCCACGCGCCGCCCGCGGTGCTGCTGGAGTCGGTCCTGGAGCAGCGGGAGGACGGCCTCGTCTGCCGCGGGCGCATCCCTTCCTCCAGCCCCTTCGTGAGCCGCGGCCGGGCGCCGGCCTGGGTCGCCCTGGAGATGGCAGCCCAGGCCACCGCGGTCCTGGAGGCCCTCGGCCGCCTCAAGGACCGCCGCTCACCCCGCCGGCGCCAGGGGTACCTGGTGCGGGTCCGGGGCGCGCGCCTGGCGGTGCCGTCCATCGCCGCCGGGCGCGCGCTGCGGGTGCTGGTGTGGGTGGAGGGCGTGGCACCGCCCCTGGGGATCTACCGGGTGGAGGTCCGCGCCGGGCGCGGGCGGATCCTCGAGGCGGTCCTGAGCACCTACCTGGGGGCAGACGGGACCTGATCGTCCCACAGCGGCCGGAAGCAGAACCACTGGTTCGGTGCCTGCCGTATGGCCCACTCCACCTCCGCCGCCACCCGCTGCCCGGCCTCCGCCAGCGCCGCCGCCCTGTCGCCGTCGCGCGCCACCTCCACCGGCGGCCGGAAGCAGAGCCGGTAGCGCAGCCTGCCGGTGCGCAGCACGAACACCGGCAGCAGCGGCACGCCCGCCTCCCGGGCCAGGACCAGCGGCCCGGCGGGGAAAGGGAACGGCCTGCCCAGCAGGCGCAGGCCCAGCGTGCGGCCGCCGCGGCGCGGCCTGTCGGCCTGCAGGGCCACCACCTCCCCGGAGCGCAGCGCCTCGAGC
>JBFGDW010000167.1:0-7564 GCA_041580435.1 Candidatus Polarisedimenticolia bacterium
GGGGCCGGAGCAGCGCCAGTCGGTGGTGAAGAGCCTGGTGGCCTACGGGGTCTCCTGCTTCGCCATCACCAAGGGCCTCACGCCTCCGCCCGAGCTGGTCCGGGAGGCCGACGCCGCCGGCTCGCCCCTGCTGCGCACCCGGATCGTCTCGTCGGTGGCCATCTACACCATCGGCCGCTTCCTGGAGGAGCGCCTCGCCCCCACGGTGCAGGTCCACGGCGTCCTCATGGACGTCTACGGCCTGGGCGTGCTCCTGCTGGGAGAGTCGGGCGTGGGGAAGAGCGAATGCGCCCTGGACCTCATCGTGCGCGGCCACCGGATCGTGGCCGACGACGTGGTCATCGTGCGCCGCCAGGGGCGCGTCCTCACCGGCTCCAGCCCGGAGATGACCCGCTACCACATGGAGCTCCGGGGGATCGGCATCATCAACGTCAAGGACCTGTTCGGCGTGGCCGCGGTGCGGTTCACCAAGGACCTGGACCTGGTGATCCGGCTGGACGCCTGGCAGGAGGGGAAGTCCTACGAGCGCCTGGGGGTGGAGGATCACACCTACGCCCTTCTGGGGCTGGACCTGCCCTACGTGGAGATGCCCGTGGCGCCGGGACGGCACCTGAGCGTCCTGGTGGAGGTGACAGCCCGGAACCATCTCCTCAAGCTCAAGGGATACCACCCGGCGCGGCTCCTGGCCGGGGAGCTGGACCGCCGGCTCCAGGAGGGACGGGGCGGGCTCCCCCCCGTGCCGCGGGCCGGCTCCAGGGACGAGACGCCGTGAGCGCCCGCTTCGTCATCATCACCGGGCTGTCGGGATCGGGGAAGACCGCGGCGGCGCGGGTCTTCGAGGACATGGGGTACTACTGCGTGGACAACCTGCCCGTGGCCCTGATCCCGGTGTTCGCCGATCTGTGCGCCCGAACCGGCGACGAGATCGCCCGGGTGGCCCTGGTCATCGACATCCGCGAGGGGCGCTTCCTCAAGGACTTCCCCGAGGTGGTGGGACGCATACGCGCCACCCACCAGGTCACGGTGCTGTTCCTGGAGGCCGACGACGAGGTCCTGGCCCGGCGGTTTGGCGAGACGCGTCGCCCCCACCCCATGGCGGCGGATCACCAGAGCCTGGCCGAGAGCATCACCCGTGAGCGGGAGGCGCTCCGGGACATCAAGGTGCTATCCGATCGCATCATCGACACGTCGGCGTTCACCGTCCACGACCTCAAGGCCCACGTGCGGGACAGCTTCCTGGAGGCCAGCGGGCAATCCACACTGCTGGTCATCCTGGAGAGCTTCGGCCACAAGTACGGCGTGCCGCCGGATCTGGATCTCCTTTTCGATGTTCGCTTCATCCCCAACCCGTTCTTCGTCCAGGGGCTGAAGACCATGAACGGCACCGACCAGGAGGTGGTCCGGTTCCTGGAAGGGAAGCGCGAGTACGGCGAGTTCGCCGCCAAGGCCGAGGACCTGCTCCGTTTCCTCGTGCCCCTGTACGTGCGGGAGGGGAAGTCCTACCTGCGCATCGGTGTGGGCTGCACCGGGGGCAAGCACCGGAGCGTGGCGGTGGCCGAACGCCTGGCCCGGGCGCTGGACGGGCAGAAGGTGCGCCTCCGGATCCAGCATCGCGACCTGGAGAGGGAGTAGCCATGGTGGGTGCCCTGGTGGTGACGCACGGCAACCTGGCACGGGAGCTGGTCAGCGCTGCCAAGAAGATCGTGGGGGAGGCGTCCCACCTCCAGGCGGTGGCCATCGACTGGGATGATGACGTCAACGCGGCCCGGGAGACCATACAGTCCGCCCTCCAGCAGGTCGATGGAGGTGGCGGGGTGCTCATCTTCACCGACATGTTCGGGGGAACGCCCACCAACATCAGTTTGACCTTTCTGGAGCCAGGGCGCGTGGAGATCGTCACCGGCATCAATCTGCCCATGCTCATCAAGTTCCTCAATCTGAGGGACGAGACCGACCTGCGCACGGTGGTGGAGCGCATTCTCGAGAAGGGGCAGCGCTCCATCCAGGCGGCCTCGGAGCTGCTGGGGCAGGGGGTGCGGCCCGAGCCGGGAGGCTCTGGATGAGCCTGTCCCGCCAGGTGGAGATCTGCAACAAGCTGGGCCTCCACGCCCGGGCGGCGGCCCGTTTCGTCCACACGGCCAGCCGCTTCCGCTCCCGGATACAGATCGAGCGCAACGGGCAGATGGTGGACGGGAAGTCCATCCTGGGCCTGCTCCTGCTGGCGGCCACCCAGGGCGCCGTGCTGCGCATCGTCGCCTCGGGCGCCGACGAGGAGGAGGCGGTGGAGGCCCTGGCCAGCCTGGTGGCGGATCGCTTTGGTGAGGGGGCCTGAGCCGTGCGGCTGCAGGGGATCGGGGCGAGTCCCGGGATCGTCATGGGCCCGGCCCTGGTCCTGGAGGCGCGCCAGACGCACGTGACCCGACGGGAGGTGGAGCCCGGCCGCCGGGACGCCGAGGAGCGCCGGTTCAAGGCGGCCGTGGAGGCCGCCCGGCAGGATCTCCGGCAGGTGCGGATCAAGGTGGAGGAGAAGCTGGGCAGCAGCTTCACCCAGATCTTCGACGCCCACCTCCTCATCCTGAACGATCGCGCCTTCGTGGCCGACACCGAGCGGCTCATCCGGGAGAAGGGGGACAACGCCGAGTGGGCCCTCAAGACGGTGGTGGACCTGCTGCTGGCTGTCTTCTCATCCATCGAGGATCCCTACCTCAGCCAGCGGGGAGGCGACCTGGAGGATGTCTACCGCCGCGTGCTGGGGCATCTCACGGGCCACAAGACCCACCATGATCTGAGCCGCATGCAGGACGACGCCATCATCGTCGCCCACACCCTGACGCCCTCGGACACGGCCCAGCTCAACACCGACCGGGTCATCGGCTTCGTGACCGAGATCGGGGGCCGCACCTCCCACACCGCCATCATCGCCAATGCCCTGGAGATCCCGGCAGTGGTGGGACTGCACGGGATCACCGAGGCGACCGCCAGCGGGGACCTGCTCATCGTGGACGGCGAGAAGGGCGTGGTCCTGGTCAATCCGGACCGGGGCGAGCAGGACCTGGCCCTGGAGGCCCGCACCGCCTACCGGGAGCGGGCCCTGGAGTACCTGAAGACCCGGGATCTGCCCGCGGTCACCACCGACGGGGTCGAGCTGGTCCTGCGGGCCAACATCGAGCTCTCCGAGGAGGTGGAGACCTCCCTGCGCTACGGCGCCGCCGGGATCGGCCTGTACCGGTCCGAGTTCCTCTTCCTGAACCGCAGCCCCGACCTGCCGTCGGAGGCCGATCACCTGGAGATCTACAGCCGGCTGGCCGACATGGTGGCCCCGCATCCCTGCGTGGTGCGCACCCTGGATCTGGGGGGGGAGAAGTACTTCCACGAGGTCCTGGACCGGGAGGAGGTCAATCCGGTGATGGGAATGCGGGCCATTCGCCTCTGCCTTCGCCGGCCGGACATCTTCCGCGCCCAGCTCCGGGGCATCCTGCGCGCCGCCGTCCGGCGCCCCATCAGCGTCATGTTTCCACTCATCTCGGGCGTGGAGGAGCTGCGGGAGGCAAAGCGGCTTCTGGCCGAGGCGCGCGCCGAGCTGGAGGGGGAAGGGGTGGAGGTGCCGGCCCGGATGCCACTGGGCATCATGATCGAGGTGCCCTCGGCGGCCATGGTGGCCGATCATTTGGCGGCGGAGGTGGATTTCTTCAGCATCGGCACCAATGACCTCATCCAGTACCTGCTGGCCATCGACCGGGGCAACGAGTCGGTGGCCTACCTCTACCGTCCCCTCCATCCCGCCATCCTGCGCATGATCCGGCGGGTGGTGGAGGCCGGCCAGGAGGCGGGCATCGGCGTCTCCCTGTGCGGCGAGATGGCCTCGGATCCGTTCTACGTGCCGGTGCTGGTGGGCCTTGGCCTGCGGGAGCTGTCGGTGAACCCGGCCACCCTCCCCAAGGTGAAGAACGCCATCCGGTCCACCGACGCATCTGCCGCCACGGATCTGGCCGCGAGGCTCCTGGATGCCGGGACCGTGGGCGACGTGGAGCGGCTCCTGCGGGAGGCGACGGCGGCCCGGCCCGCCTCCCCGGCGCCGGGCACGGGTGCATCATGACCCGGAGGATCCAGAAGCCCTGGGGGCACGAGGAGATCTGGGCGGAGACTCCGGCCTATGTGGGCAAGGTGCTGGTGCTGCGCCGTGGCAAGCGCCTCTCCCTCCAGTACCACCACCGCAAGGAGGAGACCATCTACGTGGAGGCGGGGCGCGTTCGCTGCCTCACCGGCCCTGACGAGGCGAACCTCCAGGAGGCCACGCTGGGGCCGGGAGACGTGCTCCACGTGCCTCCCGGGCTGCGGCACCGCCTGGAGGCTCTGGAGGATGCTCGCCTCTTCGAGGTCTCCACCCCCGAGCTGGACGACGTGGTCCGCCTGGAGGACGACTTCGGACGCCAGGGGACGTCGGAGCCGTGAGGCCGCCGCGCCGCCAGGATCGGCGCGTTGCGCCCGTCCTCGGGGCCGTGGTAGATTGACCCCCATGGCCGGGACCGGCGTCCAGATCCCCAAGAAGGCCCACTTCAAGATCGGCGAGGTCTGCCGCATCACCGATACCCAGCCTTACGTGCTGCGCTTCTGGGAATCGGAGTTCCCCAGCCTGGCCCCCCAGAAGACCCGCTCGGGCCAGCGCATCTACCGGCGGGAGGACATCGAGATGGTGCTGCGGATCAAGCAGCTCCTCTACGAGGAGTCCTACACCATCGCCGGGGCCCGGAAGCAGCTGGAGTCGGCCGACGCCGGCGTGCCCCTCCACTCCCAGGCTCCCCTGCGGGCCGTGGAGCCGACGCCGGAGGAGACCGGGGACGGAGCGCCCGGCGAGGCGGAGCGGAAGCTGGACCGGATCCGGGAGGAGCTCCAGGACCTTCTGGGTCTGCTAGAATGACGGCACCGGTCGGGACGTAGCGCAGCCTGGTAGCGCACTAGTCTGGGGGACTAGTGGTCGCTG
Organism: Candidatus Polarisedimenticolia bacterium; assembly: GCA_041580435.1. GTDB lineage: Bacteria > Acidobacteriota > Polarisedimenticolia > SMYD01 > SMYD01 > JBFGDW01. The sequence goes on from JBFGDW010000167.1 coordinate 4,982, forward strand.
GTTCAAATCCAGTCGTCCCGACCATTTTTCTTTCCCCCAGCCCCGCTCAATCCTGCTGCACGCCCTCGGGCCACTGGACAAACGTCCCGTGGGTGAACAGGATGTCGCAATCGAAATCCATGGTGGGCCCTCCCGCGCCGCTCAGGGAGAGGGAGCCGCCGGCGGCGCCGTCCTTGGCCAGGGAGCCGATGGTGTACTCCACCTGGGCACCAACGTAGCGCAGGGGATAGGACCAACCATCCCGGGTGGGGACGGAGCGAATGTAGTAGACGTTGAGGGCCGCCGGCAGGGAAGAGGCCGCCACGCTGGTCTCGGTGGCCTGGGTGGGGTAGAAGGTGTGGTCGATGGCGTACTCCTCCACCGCCGTCCCCAGGTAGCGGATGTCGGCCATGGTCCGCTTCTGCTTGCCCCGGTCCAGGGCGTTGAGGAGGTTGGGGATGGTGATCACCGCCAGAATACCGATGATGGCCACCACGATGAGCAGCTCGATGAGGGTGAATCCCCTCGGGCGCTGGACTGGTCTTTGTACGTGCATGATCTCTCGCCCCGGACGGTCGCAAGGGCCGTGCCGGGCGGCGGCAGGCGCTGGGGCGGCGAGCCACGCCTGCCAAGATCATCAGTTCTCGACGCTTGCGGCGCCAGCAGCGGCGCCTGGGCGGCTGGCGGCGCCGCCGTGACTGTTCACGAACTTTCCACGCGCCCCCACCGGCTGATCAGGATCTGAACGCGGGCATGGGTGCGAGCCGGAGGCTCAGTCCGGCGACTTGGGGTGCAGGGGACGTCGAGCCAGGGCGAAGCGCTCCGGCGGGTCGCCCCTCCCCAGCGCGGCGCGCGCCGCCCACTCGCCCACCACCGGTGCCAGCTTGAAGCCGTGGCCGGAGCCCCCGGACGCCACCACCACCCGCGGGTCGGCCTCGAGCCGGTCCAGAATCAGGTGCCGGTCGGCGGTCAGCTCGTAGGGACAGGTGCGGGTGCCCAGAAGCGGGGCGGAAGCCAGCGCCGGGAAGCGCCGGGCCAGGTACGCGCGGCAGCGCGCCACCTCCTCCGGGCCGGGTCCGGCAGGGGGGCGATCGGGATCGAACTCCGGCCCTGGGGTGTCGTCGGCCACCTTGAAGCCGTGCAGCGCGCCGGCGGGGATGCCGTACCAGAACCGCTCGCCGCGCTCGGCCCAGACCGGGAGGGCGGGCAGGCAGTGCCCGGGGTCGGGGGCGGCGAGGAAGAGCACCGACTGGAGCGCGGGGCGGAGGCGCTGCCCCACGGCCGGCAGGAGGCGGCCCGTCCATGAGCCGGTGGCAAAGACCGCCGCATCGGCGGCCAGGCGGCCACCTCCCTGCAGCCGCAGGGGGAGCAGTTCGCCCGCCGCCAGCGGTGCGGCCTCCACCCGGGCCTGCACCCACCGGCCCCCTGCCGCCGTCACCGCCTTCTGGACGGCCCGGCAGGCCGTTCGCGCCGCAAGGACCCCGGCCTCCGGCTCCAGCAGGGCACCTGTCAGCCCGGCGGGAGAGAGGGCAGGGTAGCGGCGTGCCGTCTCCGCCGCAGACTCCACCCGGTGGGGGATCCCGGCCGCGGCCAGGTTGCGGGCGGCCTGGTCATCCTCCCCGTGGCCCCCTCCCAGGAGCCAGAGAACGCCGCACTCGGTGAACAGCCGCAGCCCCCAGAGGCGCTGTGCCTCCAGCCACTGGCGGCGCGCGTCCCGGGCCATGGCCACGTATTCGGCATCGGCGTAGCCATGGCGCAGCACCCTGGACAGCCCCCCGGAGCTGGCCCGCGCGTGCCCCGGCTCCCACGCCTCCACCAGGGTGACTCTCGCTCCCAGGCGCTGCAGGTGCAGGGCGGCCCAGCCGCCGAAGACGCCGGCACCGACGACGGCCACATGGGGAGCGGCGGCCACGCGGCCATTGTACTACCGGCCCGGCGCCCTCCGGCGCGCTGGCAAGGCCCCCGGGCATCGGGTATGTTTGAGGCCGCCTCGGGTTCCCCTGGAGCCCCGCCGTCGCCGGAGAGACGCCCCCCATGCCGACCATCCTCATCACCAACGACGACGGCGTCGATGCCCCGGGCCTGGTGGCTCTCCACCGGGCCCTGGCCCCGCTGGGCGAGGTCCTGCGCGTGGCCCCGGACCGGGATCAGTCCGGCGCCGGCCACGCTCTCACCCTCAACCACCCCCTGCGCATCAAGCAGGTGGGCGAATCGGCCCACGCCGTGGACGGGACCCCCACCGACTGCGTCAACCTGGGGATCTTCCACCTCCTCAGCCAGCGGCCGGACCTGGTGGTCTCGGGCATCAACCCCAGCCCGAACCTGGGGGACGACATCACCTACTCGGGCACCGTCTCGGCCGCCTTCGAGGGAACGCTGCTGGGGGTGCCCTCCTTTGCCGTGTCCGCCGACTGCGGCGCCGGGCGCCCCCAGTTCCAGCAGGCCGCCGAGGTGGCGGCCCTGGTGGCCCGCCGCGTCCTGGACGAGGGACTGCCCGCCAACACCCTGCTCAACGTGAACGTGCCCCGGGAGGCCTCCCGGGGCACGTTCACGTTGAGCAGGGTGTTGGCGGGCAGTCCCTCGTCCAGGACGCGGCGGGCCACC
>JBFGDW010000168.1:0-7546 GCA_041580435.1 Candidatus Polarisedimenticolia bacterium
CGATCCTGGCCCACGAGGTGGCCCATCAGTGGTGGCCCGGAGCGGTCCCGGTGCAGGGGCCCGGCGCCGGCACGCTGCAGGAGGGGCTGGCCGAGTACGGGGCCTGCCGGGCGCTTGGCGGGATCCTGGGGCCGGCGGCGGAGGCTGCGCGCTGGGCGGCCCTGCGCGATGAGTACGTGCTGGCCAGCGAGACGCTGGCCGACGCGGGTGCCGGCCTCCTCCATCCCGATGGCGGGCTCGCCTATGGCCGCGCCCTCCGGTACGCCCGCTCGGCATGGGTCGTCCGCATGCTGGAGGAGAGAGCGGGCGCGGAGCCGTTCCGGACGGCGCTGGCGGAGGCGGCCGCTGCCGGCGGCCCGCTCACCTGGGACGGGCTGCTGTCGGCGCTGGCCGCGGGCTCGAGCCAGGACCTGTCGGTCTTCCGGGCCACGTGGATCGACTCCGCCGGGCACCCCGATCCACGGATCATCGAATCCGCCGCTGGCGAGCCCCCGCTCCTCGAGAACCGTGGCCGTGGCGCGGGGGAGTTCCCCGTGGTCCTAGCCTGCGCGGGAGAGCAACGGGACATCCGCCATGTCAGCGTGCCGCCAGGGGGGAGCCTCTCGTGGCATGCTCCGGTCCTCGCCGGCTGCGCCCTGAGCATCGATCCCGCCGGCGCGTTCCTCCTGGGCCCGCGAGGTCCCGTGGCGCCCGCCGGGCTGACCCTGGGGCGCGCCTGGGGATACCCGGTGGTCCGTGCCGTCGCCGAGGGGACCGCGGCCGAGCGCTCCGGGCTGCGCCCGGGGGATCTCCTGGTCCAGGCCGCCGGCCGCCCCCTCAGCGAGGAGGACGTGGCCATGGTCCTGGGGCTGCTCACCGGCGGGGAGGAGGTCCGGCTGCGGGTGCGTCGGGGCGCCGATGAGCTGGAGGTGATCTACCGCGCCCTGGCCCGCTGAGCCAGCAGGCTCAGGCCGCCGGCGCCGCCGGCCGCCAGCCCATGTCCCAGTCGTCGCACTGGGAGCACATGGGGAAGATGGCGTTGGCCTGCACGTCCACCATGTTCTCCTGCCCCCGGTTCCGGCAGGTCTCGCAGCGATAGCGCCCGGAAGCCTGGCAGCGCTCGCCCGGCTTGAAGATGTCCTTTCCCACGTGCCGGCCGCGGACGTTCAGCGTCATGTGCTTCTCCCAGTGGGCGCCGTGGCACCCGCGGCGGCATTCTGGCATGGCGGAGGACCCGGCGCAACGGCCTGCCGCCGTGCCAGCGCCACACCGCCGATGATGAGCACCGTCCCCGCAGCCATGCGCGGCGTGAACGGCTCGTCTTCCAGCCAGGTCCCCAGGGCCAGGGCCACCAGGGGCGTGATGTAGACCACGAACGCCAGTCGGGAGACGGGGATGGCGCGCATGAGCCAGTAGTAGGCCCCGAACGCCAGGGCGGAGCCGAACACGGACAGGTAGAGCAGGGAGCCCACGCTGCGCGCCGACCAGGTCCAGGTCATGCGGAACTCCAGGGCAGCCGATGCGGCCAGCAGGAGGAGACCCCCCAGCAGCATGGGTCGCAGGTTGATGAGCAGGGGATCCAGGTGTGCCAGGCGCCGCTTCACCATCACCGTGGAGGCGGCGGAGGAAACCGCCGAGACGAGGACGAGGCTCCCACCCAGGACGGACCAGAACCCGCCTTCCCCCAGGTCGCCGGCGAACAGCACCAGCACCCCGGCGAAGCCGCAGAGCAGCCCCGCGCCCAGCCTGAGGGTCAGCCGCTCGCCGCCCACCTCCCGGTGTGCCAGCAGGGCCACGAAGAGGGGGTAGGTGGCGAACAGCACCGCCGTCAGTCCCGACGGGATGTACTGCTCGCCCCAGTAGACGCACGCATACGGCACGGCGATCATGGCCACCGCCAGACCCAGCCAGAAGCCGGGGGCGGGCCGCCCCTCCCGGGGGAGCCGTCGCCGGCCGGCGGTGGCAGCGATGAGCGCCGCGGCCAGCACGAAGCGCAGCCCGGCCGCTCCCAGGGGCGGGAGGTCCCTGGTGTTCACCTTGATCGCCAGCCAGGTGGATCCCCAGACGAGGATCACCAGGGTGAGGGCCAGGGCAATGGCCAGGGGGCGGCGTGGGGCGGACATGGGCGCTTCCTTCCGGGACCGGGCAGTTTACCTCCTGGGCCGGCCGCTGGGGCGTTGGACTCACCTCACGCCGAACCCCATATTGGAGTCGGACCCCTGGGCGCCACCTCCCGGGGGAGGGAGCCGCCTGCGTGAGCACCGCCGACCAGCTACTGTCCATACCGCGACGCCTGGCCGGATCCATCCGGCCGCGCTCCATCCGCATCCGGCTCCTGGCCATCCTCCTGGTCCTGGCCCTCGGTCCGCTGGCGCTGGTGGGGTTCATGGCCAGCTCCCAGGGAAAGCGGCTCCTGCAGGAGTCCATCGGCTCCAACCTGGAGGAGGTGGCCCGGGCGGTGGTCAGCTCCCTGGATCAGAAGATCGAGCAGCGCCGGCAGAGCGTGGAGGCCCTGGCGATCTTCCCGCTGGTGGTGCAGACCGCCGCCGCGGGCTCGACGGCATTCCCCGCCGAGCGTCGGGCCGGACTGGAGGCGGCCGAGCTGGCCTACGCCGCCCGGCCCTGGGAGGAGAACCCGGTGGCCCGGACGCTGCTGTCGCAGATGCTGGCCCGGGTTACCGAGATCTCCGAGGACCTGAGCCAGACGCTGCTCACCGACCAGGATGGCTGGGTGGTGGCGGCCAGCGGCCAGACCGAGGATTACTACCAGGCGGATGAGACGTGGTGGTTCAGGGCCTTCTCCGGCGGCTGCGGCCGCACCTACGTGGATGACCTGGAGCAGGACGCCAGCGTCGGGGATCAGGTCGCTGGCATCAGCGTGCCGGTCTGCATGGACAGTCGGGTCGTGGGGGTGCTGAAGAGCAAGGTGGCGCTCAGCCGCATCCTGCACATGGTCACCGATCTGGACCTGGCTGGCGTGGCCCGGGTCTGGATCATCAAGAACAACGGCGCCGCCGTGGCCGCCCTGGACGGCAACCGCCTGGACCGGATCGAGGCCACCGACGCCAAGCCGGCCGCCGAGGTGGCGCGCCGCATCGTCGGCTCGGTCTCCGGCTACCTGCAGGCCTCCATGGCGGACGTCCCGTCGGTGATCGGGTACGCCTCCTCCACGGGGGCCGGCCAGTTCCACGGCCTGGGCTGGATCATCCTGGTGGTGGAGCCGGTGTCCAGGGCCTACGCGCCGGTGGTCCGGTTCCAGCAGATCACCCGTGCCCTGTCGGCCCTCATGGTGGTCCTGGTCCTGGTGGTGGGCATCCGCGCCTCCTCCCATCTCACGCGCCCCATCCGCACCTCCACCCAGGTGGCCCAGGCCATCGCCCAGGGCGACCTGGTGCACCAGGTGCGGCGGACCGGCCAGGAAGAGCTGGATGTGCTGGCCGACGGCATCAACGTCATGACCCAGAATCTCCGCCAGATGGTCGGGTCCATCCGCCGGGCGGCCGTGGAGGTGGAGACGGTGTCCCAGATCGTCGCCAGCAACTCGGACCGGGTTCTGGCCGGCACCCAGGACCAGATCTCCCAGGTGGAGGAGACCACCGGCCTCATGACCCAGGCCGACTCGTCCCTGGAGGAGGTCTCCCGGAGCCTCACGGGGATGGTCTCGGCCACCGATCAGTGCTCGGGGTCCATCCTGGAGATGGATGCCAACATCGGTGAGATCGTCCGCTCCACCGAGGCGCTGTCCAGCACCACCGACGCCACCCTGGCCAGCGTGGAGGAGATGGTCCAGTCCATCAAGGAGGTCAACGGGGGCGTGGAGAGCCTGCGCTCCCTGGCCGAGTCCAGCGCCGCCTCGGTGAGCCAGATGGAGGCCGCCATCCAACGGGTGGAGCAGATCGCCCAGCAGACGGCCCAGGCCACCGACCGGGCCGCGGGGGACGCCGAGGTGGGCCGGCAGGCCGTGGATCGGACCGTGGCCGGGATGGGAGAGATCGAGCGAGCGGCCAGCCAGACCGCCGTGGTGATCCGGCGGCTCACCGAGCAGGTGGGGAAGATCGGCGGCATCCTGCAGATCATCGGCGACGTGGCCGACCAGACCAACCTGCTGGCCCTCAACGCCTCCATCCTGGCGGCGCAGGCCGGCGAGCACGGGGGGGGCTTCGCGGTGGTGGCCACCGAGATCAAGGAACTGGCGGATCGCACCGCCCGGTCCACCAAGGAGATCACGCTCCTCATCCAGTCCATCCAGGCGGGCGCCCGGGAGGCGGGCGAGGCCATGGCCGCCGGGCTGGTCCACGTCAACGACGGGGTCGCCCGCTCACGGGAGGCGGGTGACGCCCTGGAGAAGATCCTGGCCGGCACCCGGGAGTCGTCCAAGATGAGCCGCGAGATCGTGGTGGCCGCGGCTGATCAGGCCAGCCAGAGCCGGCAGATGACCGGGGCCATCAGCCGGATCAACGACACCACCGGGCGGATTGCCTCCACCACCCAGCAGCAGTCCCGGGGCTGCTCCTCCATCCTGCAGGCGTCAGAGCAGGTGCGGGACCTCACCGCCCTGGTCCGGAGGGCCATCCTGGACCAGCGCCAGGCCAGCCGGCGCATCAGCGACTCGGTGGAGCGGATCACGATCATGGCCAAGGCCATCGACACGGCGGGCCATCGGCAGAAGGGGCTGTCGGAAAGCGTGGTGGGCGCCATGGTGCGCATCGGCACCCTCTCCGGCGAGCACGTGGAGGCCCTCTCGGAGATGCACGGCGTCATCCGCTCGCTGACCACGCGGGCCGAGGACCTGCGGCGGCAGATCGCCCGGTTCAGGGACGACGCCTGAGCCGGGCGGTCGCGCCACCTGCTACCATCTCCCGGGAGACCTCGCCCCGTGCCCTTCACACTCATCCGGCTGGTCCTGATCACCGCCCTGTCCCTGGCGACCGTGGCCATCCCACGGGCCCAGGAAGCCGCCGTCCCCGCCCGGACCGAGGCGCCCCGCAAGCTGCTCACCGATGTCCTGGAAAGCCGTGGCGGCGCCGCGCGGTTCGCCCGGCTGCTGGAGATCCGCCGCGCCGGCACCCTGACGATCCCCACCCGGGAGGGGGATCAGATGATCCCCGTCTCCCTTGTGATCCGGCCGTCAGGCCAGGTGACCATGGAGACAGGCGCCGGCGAGACCCTGGTTCGCCAGGTGGTGGGGCCCGGCGAGGCCTACCGCGTATCGGCCGGCAAGCGCTCACCCCTGGCGCCGGAGGATGCCCGCCGCCTCGGGCGCCTGGGACAGGTGGACGAGGCGCTCCTGGCCAGGAGCGCCCTGGATGGGGGACTGGTCGTGCAGGGCGTGGAGGAGGCCGGTCCGGGTCAGCTGCCGGCGGAGCTGGCGTCCGCCGCCGCCCGGGGTGTGCGCCTGAAGGATGCCGGGGGCAGCCAGTATGTGCTGGTGATCCCGGCCTCGGGCGGGCTCCCCACCCGCGTGGACTACCGGTCCACTGGCCCCGATGGCGTCGAGCGGGACGTGTCCGACTTCTTCAGGGACTGGCGTGTGGTCGACGGCCTGCTCTTCCCGTTCGAGGTGCTCATGTTCCAGGAGGAGCGCGGTTTCGGCCTGCTGCGCTTCGACTCCATCGAGATCGACCTGGCTCCGGAGAGCACACCCCGGCCCTCGTGAGTCGGGTGGCTCCTGGTCAGGTCTGCGCCGCGGCGTCTGCTCCCGCGGCCACCGGGAGCACCACGGAGAAGGTGGCGCCCCGACCGGGCTCCGAGTCCACCTCGATGCGTCCGCCGTGCTCCTCCACCGCCCGGCGTGCGATGGCCAGTCCCAGACCGGTTCCTGCATCCCGGGTGGAGAAGTAGGGCTCGAACAGCCGCGCCCGGGTGTCTGCATCCATCCCCTCGCCCGTGTCGGCGATGGCCAGCACCACCTCCCGGCCGCCGGAGGCGAGGTGGGCCGACGCCCGCAGCGTGCCGCCGTCGGGCATGGCGTGCAGCGCGTTCTCCAGCAGGTTCACCAGGGCCCTCCGGATGAGGCCCCCATCCACGGAGATGCCTGGCAGGCCGTCGGGGATCTCCTGCACCACGACGACGCCGTCGGGAGGCGCCGCGGCATAGGGCCCCACCGCCTCGGCCAGCAGGCGGCCGGGGCTCACGGGTCGTCGCGTGATGACCGGGATGCGGGCGTAGAGGGAGAAGTCCGATGCGATCTCCCGCAGGGCCTCCACCTGCTCCAGGATCGTCTCCACCGTCCGTGACAGGGTCGCGGCCAGGCGCGGGTCCCCCTCGTCATGGACCCGCCGCAGGTGCTCGGCGGAGAGGCGGATGGGCGTGAGGGGGTTCTTGATCTCGTGGGCGATGCGCCGCGCCATCTCCGCCCATGCGGCGAGCCGGTTGGAGCGGACCGCCTCGGTGACATCCTCCAGGAGGATCAGGCGGCCGGAGCCGGGCAGGTGAACGGCCACGGCCCGCAGGCGGCCCTCGCCGCCGCCGTCGGGTGAGAGCTCGGCCTCGCGAAGGGTGGGGGCCTCGGCCGGGGGCTGGAGCAACCGGGTCAGCCCCCCGCGATAGGGGGAGGAGTCCAGCACGCTGCGCAAGGGGGTGCCTGGCGTGGGGAGCACTGCCGCCTGCAGCACGCGGCCGGCGGCCGGGTTGGCCATGACCACGGCGTCCGCCCGGTCCAGGGAGACGATACCGGTGGGGGCGTGGAGCAGGATCTTCTCCAGCATCTCGGTGCGGCGCTCCAGGGCGGCCCGCTGCTCCCCCAGGACGCGGGCCATGATGTTGAACGACTCGGTGAGCCGGCCCACCTCGTCCCGGGAGGACGTGGCCACGTGCACCGCCGGCTCCCCCCGGGCCATCCGCTCGGTGGCGGCGCTGAGCCGCGTGAGCCGCGCCGACATGCCTCGCCCCAGGGCGATGGAGGCTCCCAGGAGGAGGAGGGCCACCGCCGCCGTGGCCAGGTCCGTGAGCTCCTGGACCTCGCGGATGCGCCGCTCCACCTCGGCCTCCTGGGCGTGGAGAGGGAGGGAGAGGATGGCCGGTCGGCCGCCGGCCAGGGGCAGTGGGACGCTGATGCTGGAGACGGTGGGGTCGCCAGCCTCCTCGCCGGTGAGAAGCGTGTGCTCGCCGCCCAGGACGAGGCGGCGGAACATGCCCGCCGGCGGCAGTGAGGAGAGCAGCCCCGCGTCGAACAGTCCCCGGCGGGAGGAGGCCACGAGGACGCCGTCGGCGAACAGGTCGATCTCCTGGCCGATGACCCGGGACAGCCAGAAAAGGGTGTCATCGTCAGGCAGCGGGGTCCCGGCCGAGGGCTCCATGGTGGCGGCCGCGTCGCGTACCACCCGCTCGGCGACGCCCACCGAGCTCAGGCCCAGCGCCAGGAGGATCTCCCGGCGCTGCCGGTCCAGGGAGCCGCGCAGCACCAGGGAGAGGGCCAGGAGGGGAACGAGGGAGGCGATGAGCACGGCGCCGGCCAGCTTCCGGGAGTAGGAGCGTCCCAGGGCGCCCAGCAGGCTCCCCGGGGCACCCTGCCCGCGCCCCGGCTTGAAGAGCAGGAACCAGGCCACGGCCGTCAGCGCTCCGGCCA
>JBFGDW010000169.1:0-7539 GCA_041580435.1 Candidatus Polarisedimenticolia bacterium
AGGGAGGCCTTCAGCAGGAGCAGGGTCTCCTGCACCAGGTCGGAGAGGTCCACGCGCTGGCGCTGGATGCGGCTGCGGCCCGCGTAGGCCAGGAGCCGGCTGGTGAGCTCCGCGGCCCGCAGGCCGGCGGTCTCCACCTGTTCCAGCAGGTCCCGGAGGGGCGAGGGGGAAGTCGCCTTTTCCTTGGCCAGCCCCGCATTGCCCAGGATGCCCATGAGAAGGTTGTTGAAGTCGTGGGCGATCCCGCCGGCCAGAACACCGATGCTCTCCAGCTTCTGGGTGTGCTGGAGCTGGAGCTGAAGCCGCTGCTGCTCCGCCTCCACGTGCATGCGCTCCATCTCCGCCGCCGCCCGGGCGGCAAAGATCTTGAGGGTGGATTCCACCAGATCCACATCCTCGAGACGGGTCTTGTTGAGGACCGCCATGAGACCCAGGGCCCGGCCGGCCGAATCGTGGAGGGGCGTGCCCACGTAGCTGTCGGCCTGCATCTCCGCCAGCAGCGTGTCCCGGGGGAACCGGCCGCCGACGCCACTGGGGTAGGTGCACAGGCTGGAGGTGACCACGTTCTCGCAGGGCGTGCCTGGCAGGGCATAGGTGAGATTGTCCACCAGCTGCCCGCTGGCGCAGACGGCCAGGGTGCGGACGCTGTCGGTGGGCTCCCCTTCCAGCTTGCCGATGAGAACGTAGTCGGCGCCCAGGGCCCGGCTCAGGTAGGCGGCCAGGGAGCGGAAGAACTCGGGCCCGATCTTCGCCGACACCCCGGCAGCGACATCGCGCAGCATCTCCTGCGCTTGACGGTGTCGCGCCTCGAAGGGCTCCAGCTCGGCGATGCGCCGGCGAAGCGCCTCCATGTCCCCGGCCGGGGGCGGACCTCCTGTGGGCACGGAACCCATGGCGTGCAGAGCAGCGAGACGCGCCGGTCCGGCCCAAGGTGCGCCGGATCAGCTCTGGTTCGCTATCATAGCCGGTCTTCCTCCGCCCGGTGGGGATTTCGCCGTCGAGGCGGGCCGCCGCCGGCCCTTCCCATGCCTGCCGCCCTCGGGTAGGCTGAACAGCCGCTGGCCGGGCTCCGGCCGCCAGGGAGTGGGATGCAGCTGGGATTCCTCATCGATCATCGCCGGTGCATCGGCTGTCACGCCTGCACCGTGGCCTGCAAGGCCGAGAACGATGTGCCCCTCGGGAGCTTCCGCACCTGGGTGAAGTACAGCGAGGCCGGCCGCTTCCCCGACGTCCGCCGTCACTTCACAGTTCTGCGCTGCAACCACTGCACCACCGCCCCCTGCGTCACCATCTGCCCGGTGAACGCCCTGGACAAGCGGCGGGACGGCATCGTGGACATCGACCGGGACGCCTGCATCGGCTGCAAGGCGTGCATGCAGGCCTGTCCCTACGATGCCCTCTACCTCAACGAGGACCTGGGGGCGGTGGAGAAGTGCCACTACTGCGCCCACCGGGTGGAGCGGGGCCTGGAGCCGGCCTGCGTGGTGGTCTGTCCGGAGACCGCCATCATCAGCGGTGATCTCCACGACCCGGGCAGCCGGATCGCCCGCATGGTCCGCGAGCTGTCCACGGAGGTGCGCCGGCCCGAGCAGCGCACCGGGCCCAACGTTCACTACACGGGCCACGCGCCGGTGCTGCTGCACCCCGGCGCCGCCGGGCGCCCGGACACCTTCCTGTGGAGCGAACGGCCGCCGGACAAACCCGAGCCGTGGCCGGCACGGCTGCCGGTGGCCCCGGACACCCGCATCGTCCTGGACGCTGGCCACAAGGTGCAGTGGGGGTGGGGAGTGGGACTGTACCTGGTCACCAAGGGGATCGCCGCAGGCGCCGCCATGCTGGCTCCCTTCCTGCCGCGGCTGGGGGTGGAAGGCCCGGCGGCCCTCTGGCTGCCTGAGGTGACGGCGCTGCTGTTCACCCTGGCCACCACGCTCCTGCTGGCCGGGGACCTGGCACGGCCGTGGCGCTTCTACCGCGTCCTCACCCGTCCCAACTGGCGCAGCTGGCTGACCAAGGGGGCGGTGGTGCTGGCGCTGTTTGCCGGCACCGAGGCGCTGATCCTGGCCCTGCGGCTGGCGGGGCAGGGCCCCCTGGCCGATCTCCTGCGCTTGCCCGCCGCCCTCATGGGGGTGGCGGTGGCGGGATACACCGCCTTCCTGTTCGCCCAGTGCGAGGGACGGGATCTGTGGCAGAGCAGCTTGCTCCTCCCCCACCTGCTGGCCCAGGCCGTGCTGTGCGGCGCGGCGGCGTACCTTCCGTTCGCCCCGGCCAGCCGCGGGCTGCAGGCGGTCTTCGTGGTTGCGGCGGCGGCCCACGTCGCCCTCTCCCTGGCCGAGCGCTTCCGGCGCCACGCCACCGACAATGCCCGCCAGGGCGCCGCCTTCCTGGGGCGCCTGCGCCTGGGACCGGCCAGCCCCTTCCGTGACGGTCTCCTCCTGGGGGCCGGCGTGGCCACGGCGCTGGTGTTCGTGGCACCGGCCCTGGTCCTGGCCGCCGCCTCCACCGGTCTCCTCCTCTATGAGTGGGCGCTGGTGCGCGCCGGCCAGCTTCCTCCCCTCTCATGAGCCGCTCCCACGATCCCGGCTTCTTCCAGGTCACTCCCCTGGAGTCGTTTCCTCCCGAGGAGCAGTGGGACGACTGGGTGGAGTACGACGCCGCCGCCTGGCCCCGCCGGGTGGAGCGCCGCTCCATGCTGGTGCCCACAACCTGCTTCAACTGCGAGGCGGCTTGCGGCCTGGTGGCCTACGTGGACCGCGAGAGCTTCAAGATCCGCAAGCTGGAGGGGAACCCCCACCATCCAGGCTCCCGCGGGCGCAACTGCGCCAAGGGGCCCGCCACCCTCAACCAGGTGGATGACCCGGAGCGCATCCTCTACCCCCTGCGCCGGGTAGGGCCCCGGGGCTCGGGACGCTTCGAGCGCGTGACCTGGGATGAGGTCCTGGACACCCTGGCGGCCACCATCCGGAAGGCGCTTCAGGACGGCCGACGGGACGAGGTGATGTACCACGTGGGCCGGCCCGGCCACGACGGCTACATGGATCGGGTGCTGCAGGCCTGGGGGGTGGATGGCCACAACTCCCACACCAACGTCTGCTCCGCCGCCGCACGCCTGGGCTATGCCCTCTGGGCCGGAGCCGACCGCCCGTCGCCGGACCACGAGAACAGCCAGTTCATGCTCCTGCTGTCGTCCCACCTGGAGACCGGCCACTACTTCAATCCCCATGCCCAGCGCATCATGGACGCCAAGATGAAGGGGGCGAAGCTGTGCGTCATCGACGTGCGGCTGTCCAACACCGCCTCCATGGCGGACTACTGGCTGGCGCCGTGGCCGGGCACCGAGGCCATGCTGCTGCTGGCCATGGCCCGGGTGATCCTGGAAGAGAAGCTGTACGACGCCGCCTTCCTGGAGCAGTGGACCAACTGGCGGGCCACGCTGGCGGCCCACGCCGGCGGCACCGGCGCGCAGCGCTTCGAGGACTTCATCGCCTTCCTCAAGGACCACTACGCGGCCTTCACCCCCGAGGCGGCGGCGCGTGAGTGCGGCGTGGATGCCGGGGTGATCGTGGAGGTGGCCCGGGAGATCGGACAGGCCGGGAACGCCTTCGCCTCCCACGTCTGGCGGAACGCCGCCTCGGGCAACCTGGGGGGCTGGCAGGTGGCGCGCTGCCTGCAGCTCCTGGTGGTGCTGGTGGGTGGCGTCGGAGCCCGCGGCGGCACCAACCTGAACACCCAGGACAAGTTCGTGCCGGCCCCCTTCGCCCGGCCCGAGCCCCAGACCGTGTGGAGCGAGCTGCTCTACCCCCGTGAGTATCCCCTGTCCCACCACGAGCTGTCCTACCTGCTGCCTCACTTCCTGCTGGAGGGGCGCGGCAAGCTGGCGGCCTACTTCACCCGGGTCTACAACCCGGTGTGGACCAACCCGGACGGGCTGCTGTGGGAGCGGGTGCTCCGGGACGAGGAGCGGATCGAGCTGCACGCGGCGCTGACGCCGGTCTGGAGCGAGACGGCCCAGTACGCCGACTTCGTCCTGCCCATGGGGGTGGGCGCCGAGCGCCACGATCTCATGAGCCAGGAGACCCACGCGGCCCGCTGGATCAGCTTCCGCCAGCCGGTGGTGCGGGTGGCCCGGGAGCGCCTGGGCCACAAGGTGGAGTGGACCTGGCAGGCAAACCCGGGAGAGGTCTGGGAGGAGGACGAGTTCTGGATCGCCCTGTCGTGGCGGATCGATCCCGACGGCACACTGGGCATCCGCAAGCACTTCGAGTCCCCCTACCGCCCCGGGGAGCGCCTCACGGTGGAGGAGTACTACCGCTGGATCTTCGAGAACTCCGTTCCCGGCCTGCCCGAGGCGGCGGCGGCCAAGGGGCTCACCCCCCTGGAGTACATGCGGCGCCACGGCGCCTTCCAGGTGGAGAAGGACACGTACCTGGGCCACCTGCGCGAGCTGGCCCCGGAGGAGCGTGAGGGGACCACGGCGGACCCGGCCGACGGCACCCTGCGCCGGGATGGCCAGGCGGTGGGGGTGATGGCTGGCGGGACGGCGCGCGCCGGGTTCAAGACCCCATCCCGACGCCTGGAGGTGCACAGCGCCACCCTGGCCGACTGGGGCTGGCCCGAGCACGCGCTGCCCGGCTACATCGAGAGCCACATCCATCGCCGCCGCATGGATCCCGACAAGAGCGAGTTCGTCCTGGTCCCCACCTTTCGCCTGCCGACCCTCATCCACACCCGCTCGGGGAACTCCAAGTGGCTCTACGAGCTGTCCAACACCAACCCGGTCTGGATCCACCCGGAGGACGCGGGAAGGCTGGGGATTCGCACCGGCGACCTGTTGCGGGTGAGCACGCGCATCGGCCACTTCATCAACAAGGCCTGGGTGACGGAGGGGATGCGTCCGGGTGTGCTGGCCTGCTCCCACCACCTGGGGCGCTGGCGCCTGTTCGATGACACCGGCACCGGGCGCTGGGCCAGCGTCAAGGTGGCCCGTGAGGAGATCCGGCCCGGGGTGATCCGGTTCCGGCGGGTGGAAGGGATCCGCCCCTTCGCCAGCGCCGATCCCGACAGCCGGCGCATATGGTGGACCGACGGCGGCGTGCACCAGAACCTGACCTTCCCGGTGCAGCCCGATCCGGTGTCGGGGATGCACTGCTGGCACCAGAAGGTCCGCCTCGAGCGGGCCCGCCCCGGCGACCTGTACGGAGACGTGGAGGTGGACACCAACCTCTCCATGGAGGTGTACCGGGAGTGGCTTGCCCTGGCCCGGCCGGCCCCCGGGCCGGACGGCCTGCGCCGGCCCCTGTGGCTGGCGCGGGCGGTGCGGCCGGCCGACTCGGCCTACCGGCTCCCACCGGGAAACGGGGGATAATCCGGCTGCTTCAAACCCGCGACCCCCACCGGCGTTCTTGAGGGTGCAGGGCGGCGCACCTGGCGCCGCCCGCCTCGGGAGGTCGCATGCCGTACGCGGAGGCCAGCCTGGAACCGTCGCAACCAGCGCACCGGGGAGTAATCCACGCCGCCGGTGACCTGACGGAAGAGACGGTCCGCCGCGCCCGCCAGGGCGACCGGCACGCCTTCGAGTCCATCTACCGGCGCACGTCGGGCTGGGTGTACGCCCTTTGCCTGCGCCTGTCCGGCGACGCCGACAAGGCCCGGGAGCTGGCCCAGGAGACCTACCTCCGGGCCTGGAAGGGGCTGCGCTCCTACACGCCGGGGACCCGCTTCGATGCCTGGCTGCGCACGGTGGCCATGAACACGGCCCTGGGGGAGCGCCGGCGCCAGCGCCGCCGGTGGTGGGAGGCGCGCCTCCCCGACCCGGAACGGTGGGAGCCCGCCGCTCCAGCGTCGGAGCCGCGCCGCGCCCTGGATCTGGAGGCGGCCATCGCGTCGCTCCCCGATGGGGCGCGCCGGGTCTTCGTCCTGTACGACGTGGAGGGATTGCGCCACGAGGAGATCGGCCGGCTGCTGGGGCTGTCCACCGGGACGTCCAAGGCCCAGCTGCACCGGGCGCGCCGGCTGCTCCGGGAGGCCCTGGAATCATGAATCGATGCGAAGCCATGGAAGCCCTGCTCAACGACCGCCTGGACGGCCTGCTCGACGCCGCCGGCGAGGCGCGGGCGGCCGCTCACCTGGAGGGGTGCTCCGCCTGCCGCCGTGCCTGGGAGGGGCTGCGAGCCCTCCGTGACGAGACGGCGGCGCTGCCGCGCCAGGTGAACCCGCCACCCGGCCTGTGGCGGCAGGTGTCGGACCGCCTGGAGCCCGGGGGCGCGGATGCCCGGGGGACGTTCTGGGCCTCGCCACGCGCCTGGGCCCTGGCGGCCACCGCCGCCGCCGCCGGCGTGCTGATCACACTGGCCGTCCAGATGACGGGGGACCGGGCGACGGTCGCCCCGGGGCCGCCCCGGCCCGGGGACCCCGCTGGCGTCAGCGCCGTGTCGTCTGCCGGCGCGACCGGCGCCGTGGAGGCGTTCCTGGCGGCTGAGGAGCTGTATCGCCAGGCCGGCCGCCAGCTCCAGGATGCCCTGGAGGCGGCGGGGGCGCAGCTCCCGCCCGAGAGCCGGGCCACCATCGAATCCCATCTTGCGTTGATCGACGCGTCCATCCAGGAGGTTCGCGCCGCCCTGCAGGCCCACCCCGAGCGTCCCGACTACGGGTACCGGCTCGTGGACCTGCACCGGCGCCGACTGGGCCTTCTGGAGCAGACCACACGGATCCTGCGGGGCCACGCCGGATCCTCCAGCGACAAAGAGGTGTCCACATGAAGCAGGCAGCGAAGGGGAAGAACATGAGTGGAAGCGTGACGTGGATCCCGGCGGCCCTGGTCGCCGCGGCCCTGGTCTGGGCGGCTCCGGCCGCGCCCCGGGCCCAGCAGGCCATCCACCAGGAGGAGATCCAGGCGGCGCCAGACGCCGTGGTGGAGGTGGACAACCTGGCGGGCAGCGTGGTGGTGAACGGCTGGAGCCGGGACCGGGTGAAGGTGACCGGAACCCTGGGGCGCGGCGCCGAGCGGCTGGAGGTGGAGGGGAGCGGCAGCCGGATCCGCATCCGTGTCGTCCTGCCTGAATCCAGGGGCGAGCGCAGGGAGCGGCGCATCGAGGGTTCGGATCTGACCATCAGCGTGCCTGCGGGCAGCCGGCTCAAGGTGAACACCGTGAGCGCAGCGGTGGAGGTGTCCGGGATCGAGGGGCAGGCCGGCGTGCAGACCGTCAGCGGCGCGGTCCTCCTCAAGGGCCGGGTGCGCCGCGCGGAGATCAACACCGTGAGCGGGAGCATCGACATGGACGCGGTCGAGGGGCTGGAGGAGGCGAACCTCAACACCGTCTCCGGTCACCTGGCCATCGACGCCACCCGCCTGGACGGCGGCAGCTACCGCCTCAACACCCTCAGCGGCGACGTCACCGTCCACAACGCCGGCGGTCTGGCGGCCGACTGGAACGTGTCCACCTTCTCCGGGCAGATCGACAACGAGATCGGTCCACCCGCCGAGCGCACCTCCCAGTACGCCCCCGGGCAATCGGTGACCTTCTCCACCGGGGGCGGCTCGGA
>JBFGDW010000170.1:0-7477 GCA_041580435.1 Candidatus Polarisedimenticolia bacterium
CACTTCATGCTCATCAGCGAGGGGATGAACCCGCCGGTGGGTGAGGTCTACCACGCGGTGGAAGCCCCCAAGGGCGAGCTGGGGTTCTACATCGCCAGCGACGGGGGCAAGACCGCCTACCGCCTCCACATCCGCAGCCCGTCCTTCGTGAGCCTGCAGGCCCTGGAGCGCATCTGCGTGGGCCACACCGTCAGCGACGTGGTGGCCATCATCGCCAGCCTGGACCCGGTCATGGGCGAGGTGGACCGGTGAGCGAGGCACGCCGCCCAGGGGAGCCCCACGCCGCCACCGGCATCTCCGACGAGGAGCTGCGCCGGGAGCTCGAAGAGATCGTGGCCGAGTACCCCGCCCGCCGGGCCGGGGCCCTCATGTGCCTGCACCGGGTGCAGCGCCACCGGGGCCGCATCTCGCTCCAGGATCAGGTCCTGGTCTCGAGCGTGCTGGGGATCAGCCCGGCCCACGTGCGGGAGCTGGTCACCTTCTACACCATGTTCAACGAGGAGGCGCCCGGCCGTTACCACCTGCAGCTGTGCCGGACGCTGTCGTGCCAGCTCCGGGGGGCCCTGGACCTGCGGGAGCGCATCTGCCAGCGCCTGAAGATCCAGCCGGGAGAGAGCACCCCGGACGGCCGCTTCACCCTCACCCAGGTGGAGTGCCTGGGCGCGTGCGGCACGGCGCCGGTGATCCAGGTCAACGACGACTACTTCGAGGGCCTCGATCCGGAGAAGCTGGAGGCGCTGCTGGACGATCTGGCGGCCCGGACGGCACCCATGGGCGGGAGGGGCTGATGGCCTTCCAGCGCGTCCTGACCCGCAACCTGGGCAACGAGGCGGTGCGGACCCTGGCGGGGTACGAGGCCGCCGGCGGCTACCGGGCGCTGCGCAAGGCCCTCAAGGAGATGTCGCCGGAGGCGGTGGCCGAGGAGGTCAAGAAGTCGGGGCTCAGGGGCCGCGGTGGCGCGGGGTTCCCCACCGGCGTGAAGTGGAGCTTCGTGCCCCGGGGGGGAGAGCGGCCCGTCTACCTCATCAACAACGCCGACGAGTCCGAGCCCGGGACCTTCAAGGACCGCCTCCTCATCACCCACGACCCCCACCTGGTCATCGAGGGGACCCTCATCGCCGCCTACGCCATCGGCAGCCGCCACGCCTTCATCTACATCCGTGGCGAGTTCACCCGTGAGTTCGAGATCCTCATGCAGGCGGTGACCGAGCTCAGGCAGCACGGCTACCTGGGCCGCAACGTTCTGGGCTCGGGCCACGATCTGCAGCTCACGGTGCTGCGGGGCGCCGGCGCCTACATCTGCGGCGAGGAGACGGCCCTCATGAACTCCCTGGAGGGGAAGCGGGGCGAGCCCCGCCTCAAGCCCCCCTTCCCGGCCCAGAAGGGGATCTTCGGCTGCCCCACCAACGTCAACAACACCGAGACCCTGGCCAACGTCCCGTTCATCATCGAGCGGGGCGCCGACTGGTTCGCCTCCATCGGCAAGGAGCGCAACACAGGGCCGAAGCTGTTCTGCGTCTCGGGGCACGTGAAGCGCCCCGGCGTGTTCGAGCTGCCCATGACCGTCACCTGCCGGGAGCTCATCGAGGAGCACGCCGGCGGCATGCTCCGGGACGATCACCCGGTGAAGGGGGTCATCCCGGGAGGGTCGTCGGTGCCGGTGATCCTGCCCGAGGAGCTGGACGTGGTCATGAGCTTCGACGACCTGGCGGCCATCGGCTCCATGCTGGGGTCGGCGGGCTGCATCGTCATGGACGACACCGTCTGCATGGTGGAGGCGCTACGCAACCTGGAGGCGTTCTACCACCACGAGTCCTGCGGCCAGTGCACGCCGTGCCGGGAGGGGTGCGGCTGGCTCAAGAAGCTGCTGACGCGCCTGGAGGCCGGCGGCGGCGTCCCCGAGGACATCCCCCTCATCGCCGAGATGGCCGACAACATCCAGGGGCACACCATCTGCCCCCTGGGGGACGCGGCTGCCATGCCCGCCCGGGCCTTCGTCCAGAAGTTCGAGGCCGAGTTCCGGGCCCACGTGGACCGGAAGGGCTGCCCCCTCAAGGCGCGGCCCGCCCCGGTGGGCCGGTGAGGCGCGCGGCATGAGCGACGAGAAGAAGACCGTCACCCTCACCATCGACGGGCGCGCCGTCGAGGCCGACGCGTCGGCCAGCGTGCTGTCGGTGGCCCTGGAGCACGGGGTCCAGGTCCCCTACTTCTGCTACCACCCCTACCTGTCGGTGCCCGGCAACTGCCGCCAGTGCCAGGTCAAGGTGGGGATGCCCGACAAGGAGGGCGTCCTCAGGTGGATGCCCAAGCTGCAGGTCTCCTGCAACACCCAGGTGGCCCAGGGGATGGTGGTGGACACCCGGGACGCCGAGGTGAAGCAGGCCCAGGCGGCCAACATGGAGTTCCTGCTCATCAACCACCCCCTGGACTGCCCCATCTGCGACCAGGTGGGGGAGTGCTGGCTCCAGGAGCACGCCTTCACGGCCGGGCCCGGCGTCACCCGCTTCCGCGAGAACAAGGAGCACTTCGACAAGCGAGTGGATGTGGGCCCCCACGTGCTGCTGGACAAGGAGCGGTGCATCCAGTGCACCCGGTGCATCCGCTTCTGCGACGAGGTGACCGGCACATCGGAGCTGGCCCTGTTCTCCCGCTCGGACCGGATGGAGGTGGACATCTTCCCCGGCCGGCCGCTGGACAACCCCTACTCGGGCAACGTGGTGGACATCTGCCCGGTGGGCGCCCTCACCCTCAAGGAGTTTCGGTTCAAGTCGCGCCTGTGGTTCCTGCAGACCACCTCCACGGTCTGCCCGGGCTGTGCCCGGGGCTGCAGCATCAAGGTCTGGCACCGGGATCGCTCGGTGGCCCGGATCACGCCGCGTCACAATCCGGAGGTCAACAAGACCTGGATCTGCGACCATGGTCGCCTGCTGGGGGACGACCTGGCGGCGCGCGAGCGGGTCCGGGAGCCGCGGGTGGACGGGAAGGTGGCGGACTGGGAGGCGGCCCTGGCGGCGGCGGCCGAGGTGCTACGCGGCGCCGGCGGGCGGGCCGCGGCGGTGCTGGGCGCCTGGTCCACCCTGGAGGAGGGGGAGCTGACCCTGCGCCTGCTGGAGAACCTGGCCGGCGGGGAGGCGGGGGCGCGGGGCCAGGCGGCGGCTGCCGTGCCGCGCCACGACCAGGGTGAAGACGACGGGCTCCTGCTGCGCGCCGACCGGACGCCCAACCAGCGTGGGCTGGCGGCGCTCCTGGCGAACCGGCGTCCCGGGCAGGTGGAGCTGTCCAGCCTGCTGGCGCAGGCGGCCCGCAAGGAGATCGGGGCGCTGCTGGTGGTGGGCGAGGATCTCCTGGCCGCCGGCGCGGACGCCGGGCTGGTGGATCGAGCCCTGGCGGCGGGGACGCGCCTGGTGGTCCTGGCCGCCCACGAGAGCCCGACGACGCACAAGGCGGCGGTGGTGCTGCCGGCGGCGGTCTTCCCCGAGGTGGACGGCACCGTGGTGAGCTTCCAGGGGCGGGCGCAGCGCATGAACGCCGCCTACCCGCCCCCGTTCCTGGCGCGGACCGGCTTCCGGATCCTGTCAGACCTGGCCGGCCGCCTGGGGGCCGCCCCGGCGGCGGCGCGCCCCCGGGATCTGCTGGAGGAGATCGGCCGCGCCGTGCCGGCGCTGGGCGGACTGCGCTTCGAGGACCTGGGCGACCTGGGCCGGCCCCTGCCCGCCGCCCCGGCTGCCCCGGCCTGAGGAGATCGGGTGGACGGCGTCACCCTCAAGCACACCGGCGAGATCATCGTCCGCATGCTCATCATCTTCGGGGCGGTGTTCACCGGCGTGGGCTACATGACGCTGGTGGAGCGGAAGGTATCGGGCTGGATCCAGGACCGGATCGGCCCCAACCGGGTGGGACCCCTGGGCCTGTTCCAGCCCCTGGCCGACGGCATCAAGCACCTCATGAAGGAGGACGTGACGCCTCCAGGGGCCTACCGGCCGCTCTTCCTGCTGGCCCCCATCATTGCCCTGGTGCCCGCCATCCTCTCCTTCGCCGTCATCCCGCTGGCGGCGGCGCCGCTGAACCTCCAGGACTTCGGGCTGCCCTGGAACTGGGAGATCGCCCCGTACATCGCCGACCTGGAGGTGGGGCTGCTCATCATTTTGGGACTGGCGTCCCTGGAGGTGTACGGCGTGGTCCTGGCGGGCTGGTCGTCCGCCAGCAAGTACGCCGTCATGGGCGGCCTGCGCTCCTCGGCCCAGATGATCTCCTACGAGCTGGCCCTGGGCCTGGCCGTGCTCCCGGTGATCCTCACCACCGGCAGCCTGAGGCTGCAGACCATCGCCGAGATGCAGGGGGGCGCCTGGCTGGGCTTCCTGCCGCGCTGGAACGTCTTCATCCACCCCTTCGGCTTCCTGTTCCTGCTCATCGCCATCTTCGCCGAGAACAAGCGCCTGCCCTTCGACCTGCCCGAGGCCGAGCCCGAGCTGGTGGCTGGCTATCACACCGAGTACTAGGCCATGAAGTTCGTCATGTTCGAAATGGCGGAGTACTCGGCCATGATCACCAACTCGGCCCTGATGGTCACGCTGTTCTTCGGCGGCTGGCAGGTGCCGGGGCTGGACCTGCCCCAGCCGTGGATGACCCTGGCCCAGATGGCGGCCTTCGGCGCCAAGACCTTCTTCTTCCTGTTCCTGTTCGTGTGGGTGCGCTGGACGCTGCCCCGGTTCCGCTACGACCAGCTCATGGACCTGGGGTGGAAGGTCCTCATGGAGCTGGCCTTCGTGAACCTGCTGGTGGTGGCCGCCCTGGCCGCGATGGGGGTGCTCTGATGAGCCTGGAGGCCGTGCTCTTCGCCGCCGCCGGGCTGGGCGCCGTTCTCACCGCCCTCATGGTGATCTGGCACCGCAGCGCCGTGATCAGCGCCCTGTTCCTGGTGCTCAACCTGGGCTGCGTGGCGGTCCTGTTCCTGCTGCTGGGCGGGGAGTTCCTGGCGGCGGTGCAGGTCATCGTCTACGCCGGCGCCATCATGGTCCTGTTCCTGTTCGTCATCATGCTCCTGAACCCGGACATGCCCCAGCGGCGCTTCGCCTCGGGGCGGGCCGGGATCGGCCTGACCTTCGCCCTGGCGGTGCTGTTCGTGGCCGCCCTGGTGCGCGGGGTGGCATCGCTGCCCGGCGCCGGCGAGCCGCTGCCTCCGGTGGCCGACGGGTTCGGCTCGGCCCACTCGGTGGGCAGCCTCCTGTTCACGGCCTACCTCTACCCCTTCGAGGTGACCGGCGTCCTGCTCCTGGTGGCCATGGTGGGAGCCGTGGTGCTGGCCAAGAGGGAGGTCTAGGGATGTCCCTGACCGCCTATGTGGCGCTGTCCGCCGTCCTGTTCGGCATCGGCGTGGCCGGCGTGCTCCTGAAGCGGAGCGCCCTGGTCATCTTCATGTCCATCGAGATCATGCTCAACGCCGTGAACGTGGCCCTGGCCGCCTTCTCCCGGCAGCACGGCGGGCTGGACGGCCAGATCCTGGTGTTCTTCGTCATGGCGGTGGCCGCCGCCGAGGCCGCCGTGGGGCTGGCCATCATCATCGCCATCTTCCGGCGCAAGGCCTCCACCGACGTGACCGAGATCAACCTCATGAAGTGGTGAGGGGAGAGCGTCCTTGACCTTCCTGTCCCTGCTCTGGCTCATCCCGCTGCTGCCGCTGATCGGGTTCGTGATCAACGGGCTGGCGGGGAAGCGCTTCATGCCCCGCGGCCTGGTGGCCCTGGTGGGATGCGGCGCCGTGCTGGGCTCGTTCCTCATCAGCGCCGGGGCGGTCCTGGAGCTCACCGACCGGGAGGGCCTGACCGATCTGCTGCGCACCGGCGCCGCCGACTCCCACCTCCGGGCGGACCCCCCCGAGACCGGCCTGGGGGTGGTCATCGGGCCGGCCGAGCCGGGCGACAAGCTCATGGTGGACCCGTCCATCCCCCGGGTGCGGCAGAACCAGTGGAGCTGGATCGCCGTGGGCGACCTGACGGTGCGCTGGGGCTACACCCTGGACCCGCTGTCAGCGCTGATGCTCCTCATCGTCACCGGGGTGGGGCTGCTCATCCACGTCTACAGCGTGGGGTACATGGCCCACGACGAGGGGTTCGCCCGCTTCTTCGCCTACCTGAACCTTTTCATGGCCATGATGCTGGTCCTGGTCCTGGCCGACAACTTCCTGGTGCTGTTCGTGGGCTGGGAGGGGGTGGGGCTGTGCTCCTACCTCCTCATCGGCTTCAACTATCGCGACATGTTCGACCCGGACCGGAACATGAGCTGCGCCGACGCCGGCCGCAAGGCGTTCATCATGAACCGCATCGGCGATTTCGGCTTCATGCTGGGCATGCTGCTCATCCTGGTGAGCTTCGGCTCGCTGGACTTCGTGGCCGTCTTCGCCCGGGTGCTGGAGGCCACCCAGACCCCGGGCGGCCAGGGCCTGCTCACCGCCATCGCCCTCCTGCTCTTCCTGGGCGCCACCGGCAAGTCGGCCCAGATCCCGCTGTACGTCTGGCTCCCCGACGCCATGGCCGGCCCCACGCCGGTCTCCGCCCTCATTCACGCCGCCACCATGGTGACGGCGGGCGTCTACATGCTGTGCCGCTGCGCCGCCCTCTTCGTTCATGCGCCGGTGGCCCTGGCCACGGTGGCGGTGGTGGGCGCCGCCACCGCGCTGCTGGCCGGCCTCATCGCCTGCACCCAGCACGACATCAAGAAGATCCTGGCCTACTCCACCGTGAGCCAGCTGGGGTACATGTTCCTGGCGGCCGGGGTGGGGGCGTTCTCCTTCGCCATCTTCCACGTCATGACCCACGCCTTTTTCAAGGCGCTGCTCTTCCTGGGGGCGGGGGCAGTGATCCACGCCCTGTCCGGCGAGCAGGACATCCGGCGGATGGGACGCCTGCGGGGAGCGCTGCCGTGGACCTTCGTGACGGTCTTCGTCGCTGCCCTGGCCCTGTCGGGAGTGCCGCCCTTCGCCGGCTTCTTCTCCAAGGACTCCATCCTGGCGGCGGCCTTCTTCGAGGAGCCGGTGCTGTGGGGTGTGGGTGCCGTCACCGCCGGCCTGACGGCGTTCTACATCTGGCGCCTGGTGTACAAGACGTTCCTGTCCACCGACCGGGTCCACGAGGAGGTCCGTAGCCACCTGCACGAGGCGCCGTGGAGCATGCGGGCACCGCTGGTCATCCTGGCCATGCTGGCGGCGGTGGGCGGCTTCCTGGGGGTGCCCGAGTTCCTGGCCCACCTGCTCCACCTTCCCGCCGAGACGCTGCCCCACTTCCTGGAGCCGGTGTTCCGGGAGGCCGGTGTGGCCGGTGGCGGCCTGGGCGCCCTGGGGCACGCCACCGGGCCCGGCCACGCGGTTCCCTCGGAAGCCTCCGAGTGGACCCTGCTGGCCGCCTCGGTGATCATCGCCCTGTTCGGCATCGGCGTGGCCCACTTCTTCTACAGTGGCACCGGTGAGCGGCCGCGGCGCCTG
>JBFGDW010000171.1:0-7451 GCA_041580435.1 Candidatus Polarisedimenticolia bacterium
GCACCCGGGGCGGGCCGTCGTGGGGCTCGGCCTTGCGGGTCAGGGGATGGGGGGCGTGGGGCTTCTTGCGCCGCGGCGTGACCGGCTCGGCGCTGATGAGCAGCCGCCCCCCTTCCTCGCGCACGGCGTGGGATGGGACCCTGTCCTCCTCGAAGCCCGGCTCCCCCTCGCCGGTGGCCCGGTGGAACTTCCAGTAGTGCCACGGGCAGACCACGTACTCGCCGTCCAGGCTTCCCTGGCCCAGGGGCCCGCCCACGTGGTTGCACACGCCCGAGACGGCGCCGAAGGTGCCGCTGGCATAGGTGAGGGCCACGCGGTTCTTGCCGACCTGGACCTCCTGCAGCGGCCGCCGGCGCAGATCCGCCACCGCGCCCACGTCGACCCACTTGACCTCGGCCATGGAGTCTCCCCGCCGCCGGCGCGGCCTAGTCGGTCACCACCGCCGTGCCGCTGACGCTCACCATGAGCATGCCGTTGTTCTGCCCCAGGACCTCGTAGTCCAGGTCCACGCCCACCACGGCGTTGGCGCCGGCCTGCACGGCGGCCTCGGTCATCTCCTGCATGGCCATCTCCCGGGCCCGGCGCAGCTCCTTCTCGTAGCTGGCGGAACGGCCGCCCACGATGTCCCGGATGCCGGCGAACAGGTCCTTGAAGATGTTGGCCCCGACGATGGTCTCGCCGGTGACCAGCCCGCGGTACTCGCGGATGTTCTTGCCCTGGATGCTGGGCGTCGTGGTCACGATCATGGGGCTCTCCCTCAGCCGCGCCCGTGGGGGGCGGCGAAGTCCAGCTCGGGTCCCTTGGGGACGATGCCGGTGGGGTTGAGGCGCCGGTGGGTCACGAAGTAGTGGCGCTTGATGTGGTCCATGTTCACGGTCCCGGCCACGCCGGGGGTCTGGTACAGGTCGCGGGTGTAGGCCCAGAGGTTCTCATAATCGACGAGCCGCCTCAGGTTGCACTTGAAGTGGGTGACGTAGACGGCGTCGAAGCGCACCAGGGTGGTGAACAGGCGCCAGTCGGCCTCGGTCTGCACATCGCCCAGCAGGTAGCGCTGCTTCCCGAGGCGCTCCTCCAGCCAGTCCAGCGCGGTGAACAGCGCGTCGAAGGCGCCCTCGTACGCCTGCTGGGTGCTGGCGAAGCCGGCGCGATAGACGCCGTTGTTGACCTCCTGGTAGACGCGGGCGTTGACGGCGTCGATCTCGGCGCGCAGCGCTGCGGGGTAGAGGTCCACGCCGGCGTCCCCCCAGGCGTCAAACTCGGAGTTGAGCATGCGGATGATCTCGGCCGACTCGTTGTTGACGATGCGTCCCGTCTCCTTGTCCCAGAGCACCGGCACGGTGACCCGCTGGCTGAAGTCCGGGTCGGTGGCGGTATAGGCCTCCCGGAGGAAGCGGAAGCCGTTGACCGGGTCGGGGCCGCAGCCCGGGGCGTCGCTGAAGCGCCAGCCCTCCTCGTCGCGGATGGGATCCACGACCGTCATGCCGACAGCGTCCTCCAGCTTCTTGAGCCTGCGGACGATGATGGCACGGCTGGCCCAGGGGCAGGCCAGGGAGACGTAGAGGTGGTAGCGCCCGGCGGCAGCCGGGAAGCCCGAGGAGCCGTCGGCGGTGACCCACTGGCGGAAGGCGCTCTCCTGGCGCTGGAACTCGCCGCTCGCTCCCGTCTCGTCGGGGAACTGGGCCCCTGATGACGCCCGTGCCATCCCTTCTCCAAGGCGGCCGCCCGCCGTCGCGTTGTCCGCTGTGAGGGGGGAGGTTACCATGGCCGGCATGCTGGTGATCGACGAGCGCATCCGGATCCCCCTGCGCGAGCTGCGCTTCCAGTTCGCCCGCAGCTCCGGCGCCGGCGGCCAGAACGTCAACAAGGTCAGCACCAAGGCGCTGCTGCGCTGGGACCTGGCCGGATCGCCGTCCCTGCCCGACGACGTCCGCGAGCGCTTCCGGAGGCGCTTCCCGCGCCGTCTCACCGCCGCCGGCGAGCTGCTCATCACCAGCCAGCGCTACCGGGACCAGGGCCGCAACGTGGCCGACTGCCTGGAGAAGCTCAGGGCGCTGCTCCTGGAGGTGGCCCGCCCCCCGCGGCGCCGCCGCCCCACGCGCCCTGGCACCGCCGCCCGTGAGCGGCGCCTCCGTGACAAGCGCCGCCAGGCGGAGAAGAAGCGCCGACGGCGGGATCCTGACGGGGACTGAGGGCACCGGACCCTCCATCCACGCGGCTATTCGCGCTGGGAGCGTCCCCTGCGCGCAGGTACCTGGTAGCGCTGCCGCAGCGCCGGCAGGCGGAAGACCAGCGTCGACGCCAGGGTGAAGGCGGCCACCGCGCCCAGGATCAGCCCCATGCGCAGCCAGGGCGCGCCGGCGCTCTGGCGCTGCACGGCCAGCACTACCAGCGTGCGCAGCCACTCCACGCCGGCGGCTCCCAGCCCGATGATGGCCAGCACGGGGACCCACGGCCGGCGCACCAGCAGCAGCCCCAGGAACAGCACGACAAGCACGGCCGCCTCCAGGTGGCCGCGGCGCAGCAGGTGGGCCGCCACCAGCAGCACGCTCAGGATCGCCGGTAGCAGGCGCAGGAGGTTCAAGGGGCCATGTCCATCTCCGGCGCGACGGCGGCGGCCGGAGGCGGGTCGGCAAATCCGGTGTCCAGGATCACCCGCCAGCCCTGGGCGTCCAGCCGCCAGATGCTCAGGTAGCGCCCGCGGGCCAGCACCGGCCCGGGCTCGCCCCCCTCCAGGCGGACCAGCCGGTACGGGCCACGGGTGTAGCCCAGCTTCCCGCCGGCGAAGAGGCCGGCGTCGTCGGGCTCCCAGATCAGGCGCACCGACGGATCCGACAGCATCGGACCGTCGGCGGCGCGGATGGCGTCCAGGCCGCGGTGGGCCGCCCCCTTCCACTCCAGGCGCGCGGCGTCGTCGGCGAAGTATGACAGCCACCCCTCGATGCCCCGCGCAGCGGTGGCGCGGGCGAACTCCAGGTCGGCGGCCCTGAGCGCCGCGGCGTCATCGTCCTGCCCGGCCGCGGAGGCGGCAGCCTCGGTCCTGGCGGCGTCCGGCGCTGGCGGGCCGGCCTCGGGCCCGCAGGCGGCCAGAACCAACGCCAGGGGCAGGATCCAGGTGCCGCGTAGCTCCAGGCTCATGGCCGCCAGTCTACAACGTGCTCGTCGGCCCACCGCCGGGTGGCGGCCGCCAGCTCGGCCAGCACCTCGGCGCCGGTGCGGCCGTCGCGGCGGGGCACACTGAACCCGTGATCGGCCCCGTCCACCACATGCAGCGTGGCGCGCCGCCCCAGGCGCCGGCAGACGGGCCGCAGCAGCGTCAGGTCGGCCAGCCGGTCCCGGGTCCCCTGGAGGAAGAGCATGGGCCGGTCCACCGCGGCCAGGTGCTCCCCGCGGGCGGTGCCGGGGCGGCCGGCCGGGTGAAGGGGGAAGCCCAGGAACACCAGCCCGGCCACGCCGGGCAGCGACTCCGTCGCAGCCGCCTGGGAGGTCATGCGGCCTCCCATGGACTTGCCGCCGGCCAGCAGCGGGAGCCCGCCTGCCAGCCGGCGGGCGACCTTCACCGCCGCGCGCACCGTGGTTGCAAGACGACCGGGGGCGTCGGGCCGGCGGCGGCCCGCCTGCATGTAGGGAAACTGGTAGCGCAGGGTGGCCACCCCCTCCGCTGCCAGCGCCGCCGCCATGCTGTCCATGAACGGGTGGCGCATGCCGGCGCCCGCGCCGTGGGCCAGGACCAGGAGCCAGCGGGCCCCGCGGGGGCGCAGCAGGAGGGCGCTCACGCGCCCGGTGTCCCCGGGCAAGGGGATCTCCAGGGCGCGGGGAGCGCCTGGCGTCGAGGGTGCGCGGCCGGCGGGCCGCCGCTTTGGAGAGGCTCCGCCCATGGGCGAGGCCCGCAAGTATAATCCCCGCGACCATCCTTCTTCATCGGCTTCGCGAGCACGGGAGACGCCATGAGCGACAGCGGCAAGAGCGGCCCCGGCGCCATCACCTGGACCGATCTCACGGTGGATGATGCCGAGGCGGTGCGCGACTTCTACGCCCAGGTGGTGGGCTGGCGGTCCGAGCCCGTGGACATGGGCGGCTACAGCGACTTCAGCATGCAGATGCCCGGAAGCGGCGCCACGGTGGCGGGGATCTGCCACGCCCGCGGCTCCAACGCCGGCCTGCCCTCCCAGTGGCTGGTCTACATCAGCGTGGCCGACGTGGAGGCCAGTGCCGCCCGCTGCCGCGAGCTGGGCGGAGAGATCCTGGTCGGTCCCAAGGGGATGGGCGGTTACGGCCGCTACTGCGTGATCCGGGATCCGGCGGGGGCCGTGGCGGCGCTGTTCGAGCCTGCGAAGCCCGCCGCGGACTGAGCCCGCCTCAGCGATGCCGCCGGGGGGCGGGGGCCAGCGCCCGACGCATGATGGGGCGGCCCGCCGAGCGGCGCGCCACCTCCTGGAAGCCGGCCGACAGGAACGCCTCCGGCGTGCCGGTCCACAGGAAGGCGGCAGGGGAGGGATTCATGGACGGCACCACCGGGTAGCCCTCCACCATCCTGGCGCCCTGGCGCCGTGCCAGGTCCGCTGCCGCCTCCAGCAGCCGGGAGGAGAGCCCCTGGCGGCGGTGATCCTTGTGGACGAAGAGGCACGAGACCGACCAGACCGGCACCTCGTCCACCGCCGCCAGCACCCGGGAGCGCTCCAGGAAGGAGTAATCCTCCCGGGGCGCCACGGCGCACCACCCCACTGGCGCCCGCCCGTGGTAGGCCAGCACGCCGGGCTTGCCCCCTTCCAGGACCAGCCGGCGCAGAGCGCGGCGGTTTCCCGCCCCCTTGCCGGCCTCCCAGTCCTTGCGGCCCAGGCGCCAGACCATGCACCAGCAGCCGCCGCAGGCGCCCCGCTCGCCGAAGAGGCGCTCCACGTCGGGCCAGCGTGAAGGGGTGGCGGGGCGGAAGGTCCAGCGTCCGCCGGTGCGGGAGCCCGCGCGGGCGCGGGCGGCAGCCGGCCGCTGCCTGGCCTTCCCACCGGAGGACCGGTTTTTCCTGATCGGGCTCACCGAGGGGTACACGCTGTCGATGCTCCTGGGCATGGGCACCTCAGAACAGCGCGCGGATCAGGAGCAGGACGCCCAGCACGGCCATGGGCACGCCCAGGGGCGCGCCGATGATGGTCAGTGCCACCACCACGCCGGCCATGATCAGCGCCAGGCCGACGACTCCCGCCACCAGGCGCCCGGCGGCACGCAGGACAAAGAACAGGAAGTCCAGCAGGGCAGCGGCGGGCCACAGGATCCAGGGCGCCTCCCGGCGCAGGGCGTGGGTCATGGCGTCTCCTCCAGCAGCGCGCGCAGGCGCTCGGCGGCGGGCAGCTCGTCGGTGATCTGCACCAGTCGTCCGCTCCGGTCGATGAGAGCGTAGGCGGGGTAGTTGGTCACGCCGTAGGCGGCGGCGGTCCCGCCGGTGTCCACCCCGTGGGGAAAGCTCGAGGGGGTTGCCTCCAGGAAGGCGGGGAGCCGGTCTGCCTTCATGGGCGTGTGGATGCCCAGGATGATCAGGCCGGCGTCACGGTGCGTCCGGGCCAGCCGTTCCAGGTCCGGCATGGCCTTGCGGCAGGGGCTGCACCACACCCCCCAGAAGTCCAGCAGCACGACCTTGCCGCGCAGCTCCGCCAGGCTCGTCCCGCCTGTCTCGTGCCAGCGCTCCATGATCAGCTCGGGTGCCGGCCGCCGGGACTGGGGAGGATCCACGAGACCGGCTGCCGCGGCGGTGGGCCCGCCGGCTGCCGCGGGCTCCTCCGCCGCCGCGGGGCCCAGGGCGAGGCAAGCTGGGGCCAGCAGGCAGGCCAGGGCCGCACGCCCTGCGCCGGTGGCCCTGCGGGAGCCCGCCCCAAGCTGGCGTCCCTTGCCGCTCATGCTCCAGGTACGTCCTCCCGGGTCCTCAGGTTCCCGCGTTCCAGTACGGCGGCCGGTCGGTGCTCAGCCCCATGTCCCGGAGCAGGCCGGTCTCCAGGTCGAAGATCCAGCCGTGGATGAACAGCGCCTGCCCGCGGGCCCAGGCGGCGGTGACGGTGGGGAGGCGGCAGACGGCGCGCACCTGCGCCCGCACGTTGAGCTCGCACAGCCGCCGCCAGCGGGCGTCGCCTTCCAGCTCCTCCAGCTCGGCCGCGTGCTCCCGCGCCACCTGCCGCACGTGGCGCAGCCACCCTTCCAGCGGCTGGGGCACCGCCGGCCCCAGCGCCGCCTGCACGCCGCCGCAGCCGTAGTGGCCGCAGACGATGACGTGCTCCACCTTGAGGCTGTCGATGCCGTACTGGAGGACCGCCAGGCAGTTGGTGTCGTCCTCGGCCGCCACGTTGGCCACGTTGCGGTGCACGAACAGCTCCCCCGGGTCCAGCCCCACGATCTCGTTGGCCGGGACGCGGCTGTCGGAGCAGCCGATCCAGAGGTGGTCCGGGTCATGGACGCTGCTGAGCTGCTGGAAGAAGCGCGAGTCGCGCTCCTGCATGCGGGCCGCCCAGGCCCTGTTGTTCTCGAACAGCTGGGGCAGGAAGCGCATGGACGGCTCCTTCCTTTCGGGGAGCCGCTCGCGTCCGGTGGCGGCTCACCTGGGACGGACATTGTGCCACAGGCGGCGAGCGGGCGTCAGGGCGGCGTCTCCCGCAGCCAGGCCCCCAGCCGCGCCAGGAGCGCATCGCCCCCCCGCCGCTCCAGCCAGGGGTAGTGTCCGCAGCGGGGAAACTCCGCGTAGACGAGCTGCCGCAGGTGGGGACGCAGGCTCGCGGCGATGGCCTCTCCCGGGTGGGGGTCGTCCGCGCCGTGCAGCATGAGGACCGGGGCCTGGATGGAGGCGAAGGCTGCCGGGTAGGTTCCCGCCTCCTGCAGCCGGAGCATGTCGCTCCAGCTCTCGTGGTGGCCGCGCGCGTCGCAGTCGGCGACGGCCATGTCGGCACGAACGAGATCGCAGGAGTCCACCGGCAGCAGCAGCCGGCCCGCGGCCAGGAGCCGCTGGTCCGGGTCGGCGATCTGCTCCGGCAGGCCCTCCAGGCGCCGGCGCAGGGCGGCGGTCATCCGCCCCTGCCGTGTGGCCTGCAGCCGCGCCCGGGCGGCCTCATCGAACGTGCCGCAGCCGATGAGGGCGATGCGACCGGGCTGCTCCGGGTGGGCGGCGCCGTAGGCCAGAGCCAGCATGGCCCCCCAGGAGTGCCCCACCAGCGCCGGGCGCTCCCCCTCGCAGCAGCGTGTCACCACTTCGTGCAGGTCGGCCACGTGGCGGGCCACCGTCAGGGGCTCCGCGCCGCTCCGGCGCTGGTACGGCTCCAGCACGCGGAAGGAGCCGCCCAGGCGCCTCGCCAGGGGCGCCATGGTCCCCGGGGTCCCCGGCCCGCCGTGCACCAGGATCACCGGCCGCGCCTCCGGGCGGCCGTGCTCGCGGACCTGCAGGGAGGAGGGGGTCATGGTCCGGCCGCGGGGAGGGGGCC
>JBFGDW010000172.1:0-7438 GCA_041580435.1 Candidatus Polarisedimenticolia bacterium
GCCTCCATCTCGCGCAGGGCGTACGGGTGGCAGCGCAGCGCACCCTGTCCGAAGATGATGAGGGAGCGGGTCAGGATGTTGGCCCCCTCCACGGTGATGCCGATGGGCAGCGAGGTGTAGGCCCCGGCCAGGATGTTGTTCGGGCCGCGGGAGATGCCCGCTCCCCCGAGGATGTCCATGGCGTCGTTGACCACCTGGCGCATCTCCTCGGTGAGGGCGCTCTTCACCACCGCCGACAGGACCGAGGGCTTCTCCCCCAGATCCACGGCGGAGGCGGTCACCGTGCGGGCGGCGTTCATGAGGTAGGTCTTCCCGCCCAGCCGGGCCAGGGGCTCCTCGATCCCCTCGAAGCGGCCGATGGGCAGCCCGAACTGCTCCCGTATGGTGGCGTAGGCCCCGGCCACCCGGGTCGCCACCTCGGCTCCTCCCACCGACAGGGAGGGAAGGGAGATGGCGCGCCCGGCGGCCAGGGACTGCATGAGCATGCGCCAGCCCCGGCCCGCCTGCTCCAGCCCGCCGATGATGAATTCCACGGGCACGAAGACGTCCTCGCCGGTGGTGGGGCCGTTGTGGAAGGCCACCCCCAGGGGATCGTGGCGGGCGCCGATGTCGATGCCCGGCAGGTCCGTGGGGATCAGGGCGCAGGTGATGCCCAGCTTCTCCCGGTCGCCCACCAGGTGATCGGGATCGTGGAGCTGGAAGGCCAGGCCGATGACGGTGGCCACCGGACCCAGGGTCGCGTAGCGCTTGTTCCAGTTCAGGCGGATCCCCAGGACCTCGCGCCCCTGGAACATCCCACGGCAGATGACGCCGGTGCTCCTGAGGCCGGCGGCATCGGATCCCGCCTC
Organism: Candidatus Polarisedimenticolia bacterium; assembly: GCA_041580435.1. Taxonomy (GTDB): domain Bacteria; phylum Acidobacteriota; class Polarisedimenticolia; order SMYD01; family SMYD01; genus JBFGDW01. The sequence goes on from JBFGDW010000172.1 coordinate 849, forward strand.
GGGCTCGGTGAGGGCGAAGCAGGGGATCTCCTCGCCGCGGGCCAGCCGCGGCAGGTAGTCGCGCTTCTGCTCCTCGGTGCCGTAATGCAGGATGAGCTCGGCCGGCCCCAGCGAGTTGGGAACCATGACGGTCACCGCCAGGGCGACGCTGCGGCTGGAGATGCGCGTGATGACCTCCGAGTGGGCCCGGGCCGAGAAGCCCAGGCCGCCGTACTCCTCGGGAATGATCATGCCGAAGAAGCGGTGGCGCTTGAGGAACTCCCAGACCTCGGGAGGGAGATCTCCCTGCCGCGTGATCTCGTGGTCGATGGCCAGGGCGCACAGCTCCCGCACCGGACCCTCCAGGAAGGCCTCCTCCTTGCGGGACAGGCCCGGGAGCTTCTGCCCCAGGAGACGGTCCCAGTCGGGCCGGCCGGCAAAGAGCTCGCCGTCCCACCAGACGCTGCCCGCCTCCAGCGCCGCGCGCTCGGTGGCGCTCATGCGCGGCAGGACCGACGCCATCCACGCCATGAGGGGCCGGCTCAGGACGAGGCGGCGCAGGGGCGCCACCGCCAGCACCAGCAGCGGCGCGAGCACCAGAACGGCGGAAAAGATGGCCAGGGCGAGTCTCACGACCTTGATCCTTGCAGGATCAAGATGCGGCGTCGAGGGCCGCCTGGCAAGGGGCGCTCCGGCTCAGCCCGGAGCCATGGTCCGCAGGGCCGGGATCTCGGCCAGGGCCCGGCGCAGGGCCTCCCGGCCGAACGGCTTCTGCAGGAAGGCGCCGGGGCGGGTGCCGCCCAGGCGCTCGGCGGCCTGCTGCAGGCTGAAGCCGCTCATGAGGATCACCGCCACGCCCGGGCGGATCGTGAGCATCTCCCGGAAGGCAGCGTGGCCGTCCATGCGGGGCATGGTCAGGTCCAGCAGGACCAGCTCGAACTGCCCGTCCCGGGCGCGGAAGCGCCGGACGGCGTCCAGCCCATCCCTCGCCTCCACCACCTGGAACCCGAAGCGCTGGAGGAGCTCGCCGGCCACCGCCCGGACCCCCTCCTCATCATCCACCACCAGGGCGGTGCCCGTGGCCCGCCAGTCGGCGTCCCCCGCGGCCGCCCCGGCCGCCACGTTGTCTTCCGTGGCCACCGGCAACGCCAGACGGATACGGGTTCCCTCCCCGGGCGCCGAGCGCACCTCCAGGCCCCCCCCGTGGGCGCGCGCGAGCCCCGGGAGGGCAGCCAGGCCCAGCCCCTGCCCGGCGAGGCGGCCGGAGGAGAACGGCTCGAACAGGCGGACGGCATCCTCGGGGCCCAGCCCGGCGCCATCGTCGGCGACCTCCAGGACGACGTAGCGCCCGGGCGGGAGTGCCACGCCCGCCGCGAGGGCAGCCCCCTCGGCCCCACCCAGCTCGCGGCAGCGCGTGGAGACCTGGACGCACCCCGGGCCGGCGCCCATGGCGTCGACGGCGCGGGAGACCAGCTCCAGGACCATCCGCCGCACCTGGCCCGGATCGGCCAGCACGGCCGGGAGGCTCCGGGCCAGGTCCCGGTCCACGCGGATGTTCTGGCCCAGGGTGGGCTCCATGAGCGCCAGCGTATCGGCAACCAGCAGGCCCAGGTCGCAGGGCACGAGCTGTAGCGGGCCGCGGCCGGCGTAGGCGAGCATCTGCCGGCACAGGTCCGCGGCCAGCAGGGCCGAGGCCTCCATCCGCTCCAGGTAGGGGCGGGCCGGGGACGACTGGGGCAGGCTGGCGGCGGCCAGGCCGGCGTTGCCCAGGATGCCCGTCAGCAGGTTGTTGAAGTCGTGGGCGATGCCGGAGGCCATGGCCTCCAGGCTCTCGCTGCGCGGGACGACGGAGGCCGGACGGGGAGTGGGAGTCTCCCTGTGAAAGCTCCTCCGCGGATCGGGATCGGCAAGATGACCCTTGACGCCCACGCGTCCCTCTGGGGCGCCCAAGCGCCCCGGCCGTGCTGAACTTCGCATGATGCAGGCGGCGGGTCGGCCTCACCTGGCGGCCGCCGCGTGGGGTTGGGGAGATTATGCCACACCGGCGCCCCTGAGAGCGAAGGACCCGGCCAGCCCCGGTGCTCCCAGCTCCCCGAGGGGGCCGAACCGGCCGGCGCCGCGCCGATCTCCCTCTCCCCCACGCTCCCTGAAAAGTGGTACAACATGAATCCCCCCAGGGAGATGTGACATGAGAATCCGTCCTGTCCGTTCCACCGCCCCGCTGGCCGTCCTGGCCGCCACCCTGTTCCTGCTCCTCGCCGCCTCGCCCGCCTGGGCAGGCGACGCCGACGAGCCCGCGTCGTTCGGCAAGCCCCTGGAGCTGGAGTCCGCCACCTCCATCACCGACCTGCTGGCCCGCCCGCACGCGTTCGAGGGGAAGCTGGTGCAGGTGGAGGGGAAGGTGAAGGAGGTCTGCGCCGCCATGGGCTGCTGGCTTCGCATCGACGCCGGTGAGGCGGGAACGCTCCTGGCGCGCAGCACAGGCGACGCGGTCACCATTCCAACCGACAGCGCCGGGCGCATGGCGGTGGTGGAGGGGGTGGTCCAGGTCGAGCACGAGGGGGAGACCTCCACGGAGGATGAGGGCCATGCCTGCCCCACCGCCGTGGTGCGCCTCGAGACCCGCGGCGTGGTCCTCAAGTAGATGGTGGAATGACGCGCTCGCGCCCGAGCCACCCGGTGCCGAGTCGCCGGACCTGGTCCTGGCCATCGGCTGCGCTCCTGCCCCTGCTCCTGGCCATAGCCATGGGTTCGCCGGCCCTGGCCCAGGTGGGCATGCGCTGTCCCGATGGAGCCCGCAACACGGCTCCCGTGGACGTGGTGGTGATCGGGCTGTCCGGAGTCATGCAGATCGAGCCGCAGACCGTCAGCATCCGCCTCAAGCCGGCCGACGGGCCCAACCGAGTCTGCTGGGTGGCTGTGGGGCTCCTGGACGGCTACATGGTGCAGTTGGAGGGGCTGGAGGGAGAGGACGGGCCGTTCCCCAGCATGCAGGGCTGGCTGACCCACCAGAAGCCCCACGGCAACAGCGGTCCGGCGGTGAAGGCCGGAAGCTGGCGCTACCAGGCGATCCTCCGCCGTCCCGATGCCGAGCCGGTGGTGGTGGGGGGGCTCACCGTCGTCATCGAGCCCTGAGGCAGGGGCCCCGGGCCGGTCGCCTCACGGCAAGCGCCCCTCCAGGCGGGCCGCCAGGGTCTCGCCGGCGCGCAGCGCCAGTGCCGCGATGGTGAGGGTCGGGTTGACGGCCCCGCCGGTGGGAAAAACGGCGCTTCCCACGATGTACAGGTTGTCCAGATCATGGGTTCTCAGGTCCGGGTCCACCACAGAGCCGGCCGGGTCGATGCCCATGCGGCAGCCTCCCATGTGATGGGCGATGGGGTGCCGCTCGCTGTCCTTGAACTTCGCCATCTGATGCCCCGGGATCCGGGCCCTGGCGGCGCGAAGGATCCTGAGCAGGCGCTCGCGGCCGCGCAAGAGCGTGCGCAGCTCATAGTCACCAAGCTCCAGATGCACGCGGGGCGCCGCGTAGCCGTGGGCGTCCCGTAGCTCGGGATCGAGTGTCACGCGGCTCTCGAGGCGCGGTAGCTGTTCCACGTTCACGATGGCCGCCAGCCAGCGGCCGTAGACCCGCCGCAGGTACCGCTTCAGCGCCACGCCCCACAGGCCGCTGTCCCGCGCCAGCTCCGACAGGGAGGGGCTCCCGGCGCTGAAGGTGATCTTCATGGCGCCGATTCGCCGGCGATGGGGTGTGTCGTAGAACTGGAGGGAGTGGGCCGTGTTGAACCCGATGCGGTGCGGATAGAGGGGCTCCTCGACCTCCCCCGCCAGTCCAGTGGCCCAGTGCTCCATGAAGTACCTCCCCAGGGTGCCGCTGGAGTTGGCGAGCCCCCCCGGGAAGCGGGGGCTGGCCGAGAGCTGGAGCAGCCGGATGGACTCGATGGCGTGGGCGGCCAGCACGAAGATGGGCGCCTCCACCGTGCCGGTTCCACCGCCGGGCTGGAGGTACGTGGCGCTGGTCACCCGCCGCGGTGATCGGGCCGCCAGCCGCACCACACGCGCCTCGGGCCGGATCTCAAGGTTGCCCGTGGCCACGCCGCGCCGCAGGTGGATGTCGGCGTTGTAGAGGGCCTCGATGGGACAGACGTGGCAGACGCCGAAGGCGACGCACGCCGGCCGGTCGCGGTAGGGCTGGGAATTGCGGGCACACGGGATGGGATGAATGGAGATACCAAGGTGGTCGCAAGCGGGCCGGACCACCTTCTCCACCGCGTAGCTGAAGGGGAAGGCCGGGTTGGGAAAGGGGCCGCTACGCCACGAGGCGTGGGGATCGCCCCCCTGGCCCGAGACGCCCAGCTCGGCCTCGGCCCGGGCGTAGTACGGCTCCAGCTCGTCATAGGAGACCGGCCAGTCCTCGCCGAGACCGTACAGGCTCCGGAGCCGGAAGTCAGAGGCGTGCATGCGGTAGGCGAGGCCGCCCCAGTGGTGAGTGCTGCCGCCGACCGCACGCATCCGCTTCCCCTCGAGCCGGACGTGGTCCGTTCCGGTGCTGGAGTAGACTTCGGGATCAGGATCCACCGGCGCCCAGGGATCCAGGCCCTCCACGGCCCGCTCCATGAGCTCCATCCGCAAGGTGGGATCGAACCGCCGCCCGGCGTCGAGGATGAGCACCTTGCGTCCCCGCTGGACCAGCTCGTGAGCCACCAGGGCCCCGGCCACCCCCGAGCCAATGATGCAGACGTCGTGGGTGAAGCCGGCCATGCCCGCTCAGTTCGGCCGAACCTGGGAATCCAGGGGCCGGGTGTAGGCCCGGGGATCGCCTGGCACGCCCGGGTAGTTGTCGTAACCCACCACCGCCCACCCGGCGGGGGTGGAGTAGAAGCCGGAGAGCAGGTCCTCGATGACGAAGCTCCAGCAGCGCTGCTTCCGCTGGCCCGCGGGCAGAATGCGCTCCACGCGCCTCCACCAGCGCGAAGCGGAGCCGCGCCGGCCGAAAAGGTCCTCCATTACCTCGCCGCCCTGCTCCAGGGTGAGCTGGTGGAATCGCGGCCTGGACGGCGCCACCTGCGCGGCCGCGGCGTCCAGCAGCGCCACCGCCGCCTTGTACTCGGGCAGGTAGCCCGGGTGGCGTGCGGTGCGCTCGTTGACGTAGCGCTCGACCCAGGTGGCGCGGGCGCCTGGAGTCTCGTCGTCGGGGATGAGCACCCGTCCCAGGGCGACGATGGTGCGCATCTCGTCCGCAGCCAGCACGCCGGTGGGCGCGGCACCATCCAGCCTGGGCGCCAGCCAGCGGCGCACACCTGCCAGCGGCTCGACGCGGCGCAGGCGCAGACCCGCCACCGCCGCCGCCCCGGCCGCTCCCAGCACCAAGGCCAGGCGGAGGAAAGCGCGGCGCCGAAGGGGCCGGCCGGCCTCAGCCACCAGGCTCTCCGGCGGCGGCGCGGGCGAACCGCTGCAGGGCGTCGTGGTAACGCCGGCGGTAGTCCTCCAGGGACAGGCCATCCACCCGCTGGCCGAAGCCGTCTTCGAACAGGCGCCCCTCCGCCAGGCCCCGGCTCAGGTCGGCCGCGATGCGCCTGTTCACGTCCAGGTTGTAGTGGGAGCCGTCGTAGGTGAGGGATGTGTCCCAGGTGACCGGGGACGGAACAGCGAAGTCCACGAAGAGGGAGCACCCGGCGGACACCTGGTGCACCAGCGGCAGCAGGGTCTCGAGGCGGCCTTGAGCGTTGAGATCCTCGATCCTCCAGGCGCTCACGGGGGGAACATACCCCACGTGGGTCGCCCCAGGGAAGATTGCATGGATCCGGCGGAAATCCTCCACCATGCCGGGGAGCCACGGATCCGGTGTGGTCTCGCCGGCGCGACCCTCTCCGGCGGCACCGTCTCCCGCGGCGCCTGAGAGCCCCTGCCCGCGGCGCGGGCGGTAGGTGGGTGCGTCGGGACGGATGGCCGCGGCGAACTCGGGGCCGTAGAAGCGCGGCAGCGGCGAGCGGTCTCGGAGGGTCAGCAGGGAGAACCGCAGCACGTCCAGGCTGAGGTAGCTCCTGATCCAGCCGGGAGGCGATCGCCCCTCCAGGACGAAGTCCGGCAGGTCCTCCATGCGGGCCTGCCGCTGAAAGCTCATGGCGTCCACGCCGGTGATGACGAGCCGGGGGCGGATACCGGCGCGGGCCAGGTAGCGCCCCAGCGCCACGAACTCCCCCACCAGGCCGCCGGAGAAGGAGAAGTTGAAGCAGGTGGCCTGGGAGATCTGGCGGGCATCCAGGAGGGTTGTGCGCGAGCTGCCGAGGATGAGGCAGTCATACCGGTCCGGATCCTGCCAGAACAGGTTGAGCTTGGCGTGGCGCTCGTTGAAGGCGAAGTTCTTTCCCGTCAGCTTGTTTCCAGCGCCGAACCAGAGTGGGTCGACCAGGACGTTGACGGTCAGGACCGATCCGGCCAGGACAAGCAGCGTTGCCGCCGCGGCCAGGAGATAGCGCACATGCCTCGGCCGCTCTCCCTGCGGGATCCAGGCCTGGGTCGTGGGCGGGGGGGACGTCATGGCTCAGAACTGGAAGTAGAGGAACTCGGAGACCCGCGACAGGCTCAGCAGGACGGCGGCGGCGGCGCCGCCC
>JBFGDW010000173.1:0-7390 GCA_041580435.1 Candidatus Polarisedimenticolia bacterium
GGGGCGGCGGCGGTGGCGCCGGCTTCTCGGCGGGCGGTGGGGGCGGAGCCGGCGGCTCGACCGGTGGCTTCTTCTTGCAGCCGATCACACCCACCAGGCTGACCGCCAAAAGCAGCGACAGCAGGGGGACAAGGAACGATCTCTTCCTCATGCTTGGCAACCTCCCAGTCAGGACAGTGACATCCCCCGCGAATGCCAGGGATGAGCGGCGAGAGGGTCGCGGGAGTCCAACAGGCCCGGGTCCCGAAACCCGGAATCGGCAGATTACCACCGGAATAGGTGTTTTTCAATGCCTCCCGCGCCGATTTCGGCGGCTGCCCCGGCCAGCAGGTCATCGTAGGTGCCGATGAGGGCCGGCCAGCCGTAGGCCCGCATCTCCCTGGCCAGGGCCCGGCGGCGGCAAACGGACGGGAGTCCATCCCGGAGCAGGGCGGCCAGGCGGGCCTCCAGTTCGGCCTCGCCGTCATAGAGGCAGTCGGCGTGGAAGGCCGGCGGCAGGACCTCCGGGTAGGCCAGCCGGCGGGGCAGGAGGGGCCAGGCGCCGCAGGCCGCCGCCTCCACCACGGCCACCCCGAAGTTCTCCTGCAGGGCCGTGGAGACCACGATGTCCGCCCCCTGCAGGACCCGGGCGTAGTCGGCTCGCTCCGGGACGTAGCCGAAGGAGACGATCCGGTCGCCGTAGCGCCGGCGGGCCGCCAGGAAGGGGGCCGGCTCCGCCTGGGCATTCTCCCCGGCCAGGGCCAGGCGGAACGGGAGGCCCGCGCCGTCTAGCCGGGCCAGCACCCGGAAGAAGACCTCCGGGGCCTTGTCGAACTCCCAGCGATGGTTCCAGAGGATGACCGGCGGCGCGCCGTTCTCCGCATCCAGATTCTCCCGGGGGGACAGGTCCTCCAGGTCGCACCCCACCGGCAACACCCGGGTGCGACGGCGCAGCCCGTCCAGGAAGCCGGGCAGGGGACAGTCGGGCATGGCTGCCAGCAGCCGGGGGGCCGCGGCGAAGAAGGCGTCCCTGTGGGTGCCGGAGTTGAAGATCAGCAGGTCGGCAGCCCGGGCGGAGGCCAGGTTGATGAAGCCGTAGTGGAGGTCGGGGGGCTCGCCCTCCGGCAGCGGGTAGTCCAGCTGGTTCTCGTGGAGGTAGAGCAGGTGAGGGATCTCCGCCCCGCCCCACAGGCCGCGGAACTCGGCCAGGTTGAGCATGTCGGTGGCCAGCACCGCGTCCCAGCGGCCGTCCAGGCGCCGCGCCCGGGCCGCCAGGAGCAGCGCTGCCCCCCGCATGCGCCACTTCCAGAAGCGGCCGGGCAGGGTCAGGAGCGTGATGTCGTGGCGCGACCGCCGCGCCAGCCCCTCGGCGAAGGCGCGGTGGGAGCCGGTGTGGTATGGGGAGAGGAGGAGGATCCGGGCCACGCCCGGATTCTACCGCGCTCCGTCGGCCCCTAGGTGGCCGCCGTCAGGGTCCCCAGGAGCTGGCCGGCCAGGCGGTTCAGGACGTGGCCCCGGTCCAGGAAACGGAACAGGGGACGGCGGCGCATCCCCAGCCGCTGCATCTCCGAGCGCAGCTCGGCGTGGGAGACGTCGATCTCCAGGCCCCGGCGGAACGCACGGTGCGCGCGGCGGCGGTCGCCGCGCAGGAGGGCCACCTTCCCCAGGTTGAGGAAGACGTCGGGGTTGTAGAACTCGGCGTCGGCGGCCTGGCTGCACAGCCTGAAGGCCTCACCCGCCTTGTCCGAGACCCGCGCCATGCAGAGGCCGAAGTAGGACTGGTACTTCATGTTGGGGGCGTCCCGGTTGACCTCACGGTCGTGGCGCATGGCGGCCTCGAAGTAGGCCATGGCCTCGAGGGGGTCGCCGTTCTTCAAGGCGCCGATGCCCTTCTGGAAGCTGTTCTCGGCCGTACGGACGATCATGAGTCCTCCTGCCGCCGGGGGGATCCCGGCGCCGGCGCGCGGGCCGGTCCACTGGCTGCCCTCGCAAGATGCGTTCCCGGCCCGGCCTGCCCGCCAGGACGAGGGCCGGGCCGGCTGCCAGTTGCAGGATGGGAGCCCCGATGACCAGTCGGTCATCGGGGCGGGGCCTCAGCGGGCCGCCCCGGGGGCGGCGGCGGGCGCCGCCGCGGCCGGGTTGTCGATCTGCTGGATGAGCTGGGTGTTGTAGCGGACGTCGGCGGCCTGGGACAGCTCCCGGGTCACCGCCCCCAGCAGCCGCTGGCGGCGTCCCGCCACCAGCTCCTCGCGCACCTGCGGGGCGCGCTCGGCCAGGTCCTCCGGGTCCAGCTCCTCCCGGGCGGTCACCTGGTAGACCACCGGCCCGCCGGCCAGCTCCAGCGGGCCCTGGATGGCCCCCACCGGCGCCGAGAAGATCGCTTCTTCCAGGGCGGGCTGCACGCCCAGGTCGCCCACGGCGAGCCCCCGGGTGACGGCGGCCGCCTCGGACACCTCGAACCCGAGCTTCTTGCCCGTCGCCTTGAGATCCCCCTCGCCACCGGCGGCGGCGGCCTTGCGCGCCAGGTCGGCGGCCCGCTCCTGGGCCTTCTCCTGGCGGAGGTCCTCCTCCACCCGGGCGCGGATCTCCTCCAGGGGCGGGGCGCCTCCGGGCCGGGACTCCACGAAGCGGGCGACCACGAATCCCCGGGCCACCGACACCGGCTCCGACACCTCCCCCGGGGCCATGGCGAACAGCGCCCGCTGCAGCTCGGGGTCGGGCCCGTACCCCGGGATCGGCTCGCCGGGGTAGACGATGCCCGTGGGGGTGACCACCTGGGTGGCCCGGGCGGCCTGGTCCCGGAAGCTGTCCGGGGCCGTCTTCACCGCGTCGACGAACGCCTCGGCCTTCTCCCGGGTCACGTCACCCGACTTCCGGAAGGCCAGGTCCCGGCTCAGCTCCTCCCGGACCTCCTCGAACGGCTTGACCCGCGCCTCCTGCTTTCCGGTGAGCTGGATCACGTGGTAGCCGAACTGTGTCTGCACGATGTCGCTCAGGTCGCCCACCTCCCGGAGTTCCCACACGGCCTGCTCGAAGGGGATGGCCATGACCCCCTTCTGGAAGAACCCCAGGTCGCCGCCGTTGGCCGCCGAGGTGTCCTCGGAGACCTGTCGGGCCACCTCGGCGAACTCCTCCCCCGCCCGCACCCGGGCGAGGGCCGCCTCGGCCCGGGCCCGGGCTGCCTGGTAGTCAGCCTCGCTGCTCCCCTCCGGCGTCTTGACGAGGATGTGGCTGGCCCGGCGCTGCTCGGGGATGGTGAACCGGGTCACCAGGGAGGCGTCGTACTCGGCCCGGGCCTCGGCCTCGGGCACCTTCAGGGCGTTCTGCTCCCGCAGCCGGTCGAACAGCACCAGGTCGAACACGCGCCCCTCGCCACGGCGGTAGCGATCCTGGTTCTGCTGGTAGTACGCCTCCACCTCGGCGGCGGCCACCTTGACGCCGTCGGCGTAGTCCTCGGGGCGGAAGCGGGCATAGAGGATGTCGGCGGTCTCGTCCCGGCGGCGGATCTCCTGCTCCACCTGCTGGTCGCTCACCTCGATGTCGGCGGTGAGGAGCTCGGCCCACTTGCGCCGCAGGATCCGGCGGGCCAGATCCTGCTCGTAGACCTGGGGGTCCAGGCCGCTGGCTTCCAGGACCATCTTGTAGCGCTGGGTGCCGATGAAGACGCCGTCCTGCTGCAATGCGGGGTCCCGCAGCAGCTCCTGGCGGATCTCGTCCTCGGTGGCCACGAGCCCCAGGGAGCGGGCGTGCGCCAGGATGACCTCCTCCTGCACCAGCTGGTTGATGGCCTGCTGCCCCACGTTGAGGTTCATGGTCTGGCGGTCGTAGGACGCACCCAGGAGGTTGCGGTAGTAGCCGTCCAGATTCTGGGCGGCGCGCAGGAAATCCTGGGTGGGGATGGCGGTGCCGTCCACCTTGGCGGCCCAGTCGCCGGCGGGTGTCCCGGACCCGCCCCACCAGGCGCCCTGGCCGCCGTACTCGGCGAAGACGGCGAAGATGAACGACGCCACCACCGCCGCCAGGACCCAGGACAGGGACTTCAGGTTCTCCCGCATCATCTTCAGCATGAGCACGCTCTCCAGCGGGCCGACCATTGCCCGAAACGGACATTGTACATAAAAGGATCCCGGTGGGCCAAGGCGCCCGGCCCTGGCCGATGACGGATTTGAACCACCCGGATCCCGGACCTATATTCCGCCCTGCCCGGGGAGGGCTGACCCCCCAGCGACGGGTGCCACACGGAGGGAGTGCCGCGCCCGGTCGCGTGTCCTCGGCCGGGCACCGGGAGGGCTCGCATGCCCAGTAGCAAGGACCGCCGACTGAACCTGGACTGGGTCAGCGTCCGGTACCGGAGCGTCCTCATGATCGTGGTGGCCGTGGCCGGCATGGTCGGGGCGGCCTGGTTCCTGTGGTCGCACTACCAGGGCCGCAGCTCGCCCCGGGCGCTGGCGGGGCGGGAGATCGAGGCCGCCGAATCGCTCTACCGCGAGGCGGTCTCCTACGGCGAGGACCCCGACCTCACCTCCATCCGCTCCAAGGCCCGGGAGCACCTGGCCGACAGCCGCACCCTGTTCAGCGAGTCCCGGTTCGAGGAGGCCAGGGTCAAGGCCATCCTGAGCCGCAACAACTCACAGAAGGTCATCGACATCGCCCGCTCGGGTGAGACCACCCGGACCGAGGTGCGGTTCTACAAGATCGACGGCGAGGTCAAGGTGAAGCGGGCGGGCAACCTCCTCTGGGAGACCGCCGACATCGATCTGCCCCTGCGGCTGGGCGACGCCATCAAGACCTCGTCCAGGGCCTCGGCCCAGATCATCTACTTCGACGGGTCCATCACCACGGTGAAGCCCGGTTCCCTGGTGGAGATCACGACCCTGGTCACGGACCCGCGCACGCGGCAGGTGAAGGTCACCGAGAGCCTCAAGGTGGGCGGCGTGCGCTCGGCCGCCTTTGGCTCCAAGGTCGAGGGCTCGTTCCACGAGGTGGCCACTCACAACTCGGTGGCCCGGGCCGAAACCTCCCAGCCGGCGGAGTTCGAGGTGGACTTCAACGCCGATGACCAGTCCACCAAGGTCTCGGTCCACGCCGGCGAGACCAACCTGCGATCGGGCGAGAAGGCCACGGTCCTGCAGGCGGCCGAGCGGATGCGGGTGGGTGGCGACGGCAACTTCGGGCGGCGGGAGCGCATCCTGGCCTCGCCGCGCCTGCTGGCGCCGGGGGACCACAAGATCCTGGTGGCCGGCAAGGAGTCGGGCAAGGCCTCCACCGAGCTGGTGTGGTCCGAGGTCCCTGGCGCCCGGAGCTACCAGGTGCAGATCTCTCGCCAGGCCCTCATGGGTGACCTGGCCCACGACGAGAGCCTGTCCTCCACCACCAGCTTCCGCACCCCCGGCCTGGGGGAGGGGCACTGGTACTGGCGCGTGGCCGCGGTGGACAGCCACGGCGAGCCGGGGCGCTTCAGCCCGGTTTCCGAGTTCAAGATCGCCGGCGCCAGCACCAATCTCACCAACGACCGGCGTCCCCCCAGGCTGGACCTCACCGAGTTCCTGCAGACCGGCAACCTGGTCATCATCAGCGGCCGCACCGATCCTGACGCCAACCTCTGGGTGGACAACCTCAAGGTGGACGTCTACGAGGACGGCACCTTCACCGCCGTGGTGCGCCTGCACCGGGAGGGGCGGAACCAGCTGGAGATCATCGCCCAGGATCCCGCGGGCAACGAGACCGTCGCCCGCCGGGAGGCGTTCCTGGAGGTCTTCTGAGCCCGTGGATCCCCGGACCCCGGCCGCCGACGGCATCATCGCCATCCTGACGCCCTCCAGCGGGCCGCTGCCCCTCTCCGGCGAGCCCGGCCCGCGGCTGCGCATCGTGAAGGCCGGGGCCGGCCTGGGCGATCCCGGTGCCTGGGAAGGGCTGGAGGCGGTGCTGGTCCCCCTGGACCAGACCAGCGATGCCCTGCCCGGGGAGGTGGACGCCCTGCTCCGGCAGGCCGGCGAGGTCCCGGTCTTCTCCTACGGGGCCGATGCCACCTCCGGTGAGGAGCTGCGCCAGCTCTCCCGCCGTCTGGGGTGCGCGGCCCACCTGACGGGCCCGCTGCCGCCCGCGGCCCTGGAGGAGGCCGTGCGCCGGGAGCGGCAGCTGGCCGAGGCCAACGAGGCCCTGCGCCGCACCCGGGAGGAGGCGCGCCGGGAGCACGAGAAGCTCACCCATCTCATCGAGATCATCAAGACCGCCAACTCGGTGCTGGAGCCGTCCCGGGTCATGGAGGTGGTCATGGAAAAGGCCCGGGACTCGCTGCGCAGCGAGCTGTGGTGCCTTTTCCTTCTGGACGAGCGCGAGGAGCGCCTGGTGTTCGAGCGGGCCGGACACCGGCCCCTGCGCAGCCCCAAGGAGTACAGCGTCCCCATCCGGGAGGGGATCGAGGGGGCCGTGCTCCAGGCCCGCCGGCCCCTCATCATCAACGCCTTCAAGGAGCATCCGCGCTACGACCCCACCTTCGACCGGCTCACCGGGGTGGAGAGCCGGGCGGTCCTGGCGGTGCCCCTCATCAGCCGCGGGCGGGTCATCGGCGTGGTGAAGCTGGTCAACCGCCAGCCTGGCGACTCCTTCTCACCCGCGGACCAGTCCCTGGTCACCCTGCTCATGGAGCCGGCTGCCATCGCCCTGGAGAACGCCATTCTTTTCAAGAAGATGGAGCAGCTCTCCGTCACCGATGACCTGACCGGGCTCTACAACGTCCGCTACCTCAACGGGTTCCTCTACCGGGAGATCAAGCGCAGCCGGCGGTACCGCCTGCCGGTGAGCTTGGTCTTCCTGGACCTGGACGGCTTCAAGACCGTCAACGATCGCTTCGGTCACCTGGCCGGCAGCCAGGCGCTGACCGAGGTGGGGCGCCTCCTGCGCCAGACGGTCCGGGAGATCGACATGGTGGCGCGCTACGGCGGCGACGAATTCGTCATCATCCTGCCGCAGACCGACCCGGCGGGGGCCATGGTCATCGCCGAGCGCATCCGGGAGGCGATCCAGGAGGCCACCCTCCTGACCGGGATGGGGCTGGACGTGCGCCTCACCGCCAGCCTGGGCGTGGCCAGCTATCCGGACCAGGGGCGGACCCGGGACGAGCTCATCCACAAGGCGGACGCCGCCATGTACAAGGTGAAGGAATCGGGGAAGAACGGAGTGTTGACAGCCTGGTAGGGGAGGCTCCCGTCGTCTGGCAGCGAACCGGTCCCTCGTGTATCCTGTGGCCGGCCGCCGTCCGTCTCACCCCGCATCATCGCCGCCGGGCGGCCGCCCATGACCGTCCGGACCCCCGACCCATCGGCAAGGAAGCTTGGCATGGCCTGGAACCCCCGCTCGCTGCTGTCTCTGTTCTCCAACGACCTGGGCATCGATCTCGGCACCGCCATCA
>JBFGDW010000174.1:0-7355 GCA_041580435.1 Candidatus Polarisedimenticolia bacterium
CGCGTCGCTCACCGCCGCCCCCGGTACAGGCGCGGCAGCAGGTCCTCCCGCAGCCAGCGCAGGGTCTCCCCCGCCTCCCGGCGCGAGCTCGCCAGGTAGGCCCGGCGGAAGAGGCGCCCCCGGGCGCGCGCCGCGACGACCCCGCCCGCCAGCGCCAGCACGCCTCCCACCCAGAGTAGCCCCAGCACCGGGTTGCCCAGCAGCTGCCCTAGCCAGAGGGCGATGCCGGCGAACAGCAGGACCAGGCCCGTCGCCAGGAGCAGCACCCCGGCCAGGTGGCGCACCAGGTTGCGCCGCGCCGCGGCCAGGTCCTCGCCCAGCTCCCTCCGGGCCAGATGCGCGTGCCCCGCGACGACGGCGGCCAGGTCCTCCAGAACCCGCCCCAGCAGGCCGGTGAGGCCGCGGCCATCGCCTGGCACGTCGCTAGTCCCGGCCGCGGATCAGCCAGCCGGCCAGGAAGCCGGCGCCCACGCACAGCAGCGCCGCCGTGCCCGGGTGCTTCCGGATCAGCCCCAGGGTGTCGTCCACCAGATCCGTCGGACGCTTCTCCCGCAGGGAGCCCAGGGTCTCCTTCACCGAGTCCACGCCATGGCGGGTGCCATCCACCACCGACTGCACCCGCCCCCGGGCCGTGTCCACCACGCGCCCCACGCGCTCCCGTGTCTCATCCAGGACATGATCGAGGCGCTCCCCCGGGGTGCGCCCCTCGCCGCCTGCCTTCGCTGTTGCCTTGGCCATGAATCGCTCCTCGGCGCCGCCGCGCGGCCAGATACCAGCGGACCCGCGGGATCGACGCTCCCATGTTGTTCGGATTCCCTTGAGGGAGCGCCGATTGTATCACGCGCTGCCGGCGGAGGACGCGCCGCGGCGCCGGACCTCCTCCAAGAAGGCCAGGCCCATCTGGTTGAAGGCGTCGGCCATTTCCACGCAGGCCAGGTGGGAGGCCCGGGGCCCGGTGAACAGATGGAAGCGGGCGCCGGGGATGCGCGCTGCCACCTCCCGGCCGTACCTGGCCGGCACCTGCACGTCCTGCTCACCGCAGGTCACCAGGGTCGGGCACCGGATCTCCCCCAGACGGTCCAGGGCATCGTGGGTCTTGTCGGCGTGACAGTGCCCCAGGATCCCATCCCGGGAGGGCGGGAAGGGGCTCTCCAGGAAGGCCTGCTCCATGGCCCGCACCTGGTCCGGCTCCTCCTCCAGGAAGGAGGGCGAGAGGATCCACATGAGGGCGGTGCGGATGAACGCCCGCCGGTCGTCGCCGTGGCGGATGGGGTGCTCCAGCGTGTCGATCATCCGCCGGAACCAGGCGTCGGAGCGGCCCCACGTGCCGTGGAGCTGCAGGGAGGCCACCCGCTGCGGATGGCGCAGCGCCAGCTCCTGGGCCACCGTGGAGCCCAGGGAGAGCCCGGAGATGTGGGCCCGGGGGATGTCCAGCGCCGCCAGCAGCCCGGCGGCGTCATCGGCCATGGCGGCCATGGTGCAGCTCTCCGGGGGTGAGACCGTGTCGGAGCGCCCCACCCCCCGGGCGTCGTAGGTGAGGACGCGGTGGTGACGGGCGAGGGCCGGGACCTGGGCTCCCCAGAAGGTATGATCCGCCCCCGTGCCCATGATGAGGAGGAGCGGCTCACCCCGGCCTTCCTCCTGGTACTCCAGGTGCAGCCCCAATGGCAGCTTCATGCGCGCCATGGCGATCCCCTCAGACGAGAAAGACGTAGGCGGCCACCAGGCCCACGCCCCCCAGCAAGGCCGCAGCCGATGCGGCGAAGCTGAGCCCTCCCCGGCGGTGGACCTCGGGGAGCAGGTCCTCGCTGGCCACGGCCAGCAGCGTCCCCGACGCGCCCCCCAGCGCCACCCCCACCACCGACGCCGGCACGCTGCGCAGCAGCAGGAGGGCCACCACCGCCGCCACCGGCGTGGCCAGGGAGAAGAGCCCCTGCACCACCAGGATGCGTTTCACCGGGCGGCCTCCCAGGCGCAGCACCGTGGACAGGGCGAAGGCATCCGGCCCCTTGTGGATCAGGATGGCCAGGAAGACGGGAGCCCCCAGCTCGGCCAGGGTGAGCCCGGTGCCCAGCACCAGGCCGTCCAGGACGGCGTGCAGCCCCAGCCCCACCGTCACCGCCGTCCCGGCCAGGCGGAGGGCCGCCTCCTCTCCCTCCTCCTCGTCGTGGCCGCCGCTGTGGCGGTGAGCGTGCAGTCCCGACTCCAGCAGGCTCGTGGCGATGAAGCCGCCCAGGATGGCCGCGCCTCCCCATGCCCCCATGGATTCCACCGCCACCGGGATCATCTGCAGGAAGATGACCCCCAGCAGCACCCCCGAGCCAAACGACAGCAGGACCGAGAGGCTCTCCCGGGACCAGCTGCGCACCAGCGGGACCAGACCGCCCAGGAAGGTGCCGGCCACCATGAGGACCAGCAGGAAGGCGATCTGTCCGACGGGCATCAAGGGCCACTCCGCGTGGGCGCGTCGAGGGGGAACCGGCGCAGGATAGCGGAAGCCCCCGGCCCCCACAATGACCGGCGCGCCGGCGTGTGCGCCTTGCGCCTCCCAGGGGGGGTGCCTAGAATCGGCTGCCGGCCACCTGGCCGCCAGGAAGGACCCATCCTTGTCCGATTCGACCAGTCTCGCTCCCTGCGCCGTGAGCGAGGCCCGCTCCCGCGGCCGGCGCCATCCCGAGCCCGAGCACCGCTTCCGCTCCCCCCTGCAGCGGGATCGGGACCGCATCGTGCACTCCCGCGCCTTCCGCCGCCTGGAGTACAAGACCCAGGTGTTCGTGAACCACGAGGGGGATCACTACCGCACCCGCCTCACCCACAGCCTGGAGGTGGCGCTCATCGGGCGCACCGTCTGCCGCGCCCTGGATCTGAACACCGACCTGGTGGAGTGCCTGGCCCTTTCCCACGACCTGGGCCACACGCCGTTCGGCCACCTGGGAGAGGAGGTCCTGGACGGCCTCATGGCCGGGCGGGGCGGCTTCAACCACAACCGGCAGTCGCTGCGCATCGTGGAGATCCTGGAGGACCGCTATCCCGATTTTCCGGGCCTGAACCTGACCTGGGAGGTGCGGGAGGGGATCGCCAAGCACTCGGGCCGCATCGACGTGGAGCGGGATCCCGAGTTCGCCGAGTACGAGCCGGGCCTGTGCGCCCCCCTGGAGGCCCAGATGGTCGACCTGGTGGACGAGATCGCCTACAACCACCATGACATCGACGACGGCCTCGAGTCGGGGCTGCTCCCCGAAGACGCCCTCCTGGCGGAGGTGCCGCTGTTCGCCGACCATCACGCCCGGGCCGTGGCCCGCCACCCTGCGGCCAACCCGTTCCAGATCCAGGCCATGACACTCAGGGGGCTCATCAACGAGCTGGTCACCGATCTCATCGAGACCACCCGGGCCCGGGTCCGGGAGGCGGGCGTGGACGGCCTGGAGGCGGTGCGCCGCCACGGCGAGGACCTGGTGCGACTCTCGCCGCCGGCTGCCCGCCGCAACCTGGAGCTGAAGCGCTTCCTCAACCAGCGGCTCTACCGGCACCCCCGCATCGAGGCCACGCGGCATCGCTACCGCCGGGTGCTGGAGGGGCTTTTCCAGCGCTACCGGGAGGAACCCACCCTGCTGCCCGGGGCGCACCGGCGCCGGGTACCGGCCGGCGAGACTCTGGAGCGCGTCATCTGCGACTACGTGGCCGGCATGACCGACCGCTACGCCCTGGACGAGTACCAGCGCCTCCTCGGCGTCGACCCCCTCACCCAGGAGCCGGCGGGCTAGCTGCCGGCGCCGCTAGCGGGGCAGCGGCGGCGCCTGCAGTCCGGTGGGGACCGCCTCTCCGTCCAGGGAACGCAGAAAGGCCAGCAGGTCCGCCTTCTCCTGGGCGGTCAGGTTGAGGGGCACGATCTGGGGATCCAGCCACGGGTTGGGATGGCCCCCCTTGTCGTACCAGTCCATGACCTCCTCCAGAATGCCCTGGCTGCCGTCGTGCATGTAGGGCGCGGTGTGCTGCACGTCCCGCAGGGTCGGCGTCCTGAATGCCCCCTTGTCCTTCTCGTCGCCGGTGATCTCGTAGCGGCCCAGGTCGGGCTCCTCGCGGTCCATCCCCACACCCAGGTTGTGGAAGTCCGAGTCGGTCAGGTTGAACCCCACGTGGCACTTGGAGCAGAGCGCCTTGCCCATGAACAGGTCCAGGCCCCGCTTCGCCTCCGGCGACAGGGCCCCCTCCTCCCCCCGGTTGTGCCGGTCCCAGGCCGAGTTCCCCGACAGGATGGTGCGCTCGAAGGCGGCGATGGCGCGGGCCACGTCCTCCTGGTTCACCTCGCGTCCGAACACCTTCCGGAACTGATCCTGGTAGCCGGCCAGGCCCGCCAGGGACTGGACCATGGCCTCGTGGGTGTGCCCCATCTCGATGGGGTTGGCGATGGGGCCGAGGGCCTGCTCCTCCAGGCTGGCGGCTCGCCCGTCCCAGAACTGCAGGTAGTTGTAGGTGGAGTTGATCACCGTGGGGGCGTTGCGACCTCCCTCCTGGCCGCCGATCCCCACCGACGTGGGCCGGCCGTCGGTGAAGTGCTGGGCCGGATCATGGCAGATGGCGCAGGAGACGGTGCCGTCGGCGCTCAGGCAACCTCACCCGCCTCGAAGCTAGCATCCGGGCCGGGCCCCGCGCCGTGCCGGTGTTAGACTCGGCCGGTGCGGTCCCACCTCCACGGCCTCCGAGACGGCGACCTGCTGGCTGCGGTGCGCGACGCCGCCCGCGGCGCCGGCCTGCTGGGCCCCGCGGTGGCGGCGGCGGAACCTCCGCCGGGCGCCGCGGAGGCGCTGGATCGCTGGCTGGGTGCCGGTTTCAACGGCGAGATGGGGTACATGGCCCGCCTGGGAGCCTCACGGGCCGACCCCGGCGCCTGGGCCGGCTGGGCCCGCAGCGTGGCCCTCTTCGCCGACCGGTACGACGCTTCGCCGGCGCCTGCCGACCCGGCGCGTGCCGCCATCAGCCGCTACGCCCGGGGCGAGGACTACCACCACGTCCTCATGAGGAAGCTGGAGCGCGCAGGCTTCCCCCTGCGCCAGGCAGGCCGGCGCGTCCTGCCGTTCGTGGACACCAGCCCCCTCATGGAGAAGGCGCTGGCGGCCGCCGGCGGCCTGGGCTGGATCGGCAAGAACGGCAACCTGCTGCGGGCCGGCGAGGGGTCATGGTTCGTGCTGGGGGGGCTGGCCACCGATGCCCGCTGGCCGGCGGACCCTCCCGTGGAGGATCAGTGCGGCACCTGCACCCTCTGCCTCACCGGGTGCCCGACCGGCGCCATCGTCGCCCCCGGCGTGGTGGATGCCCGCCGCTGCATCTCCTATCTCACCATCGAGCTGAAGGGGCCCATCCCCCGCCCTCTGCGCTCCCTCATGGGGAACCGGGTCTTCGGGTGCGACGACTGCCAGGAGGTCTGCCCGTACAACGGCCCCGGGGAGCGCGCCACCGAACCGGCCTACGCCCCTCGTCCCGGCACCCATGGGTTACCCCTCCTGGAGCTGGCCACCCTGACCGAGGCCGGGTTCCTGGAGCGCTTCCGGGGGACAGCGCTGCGCCGCCCGCGCTGGCGCGGGCTGCTGCGCAACGTCATGGTGGCCCTGGGGAACTGGGGCGCTCCCGAGGCTGTGCCGGGGCTGGCCGCTGGCCTGGCCTGCTCCGAGCCGCTGGTGCGAGGGCACGCCGCCTGGGGACTGGGCCGGGTGGGCCAGGCCAGGGCGCGGGAGATGCTCATCGCGGCGCTCCGGGACGAGACCGACCCTTGGGTGCGGGAGGAGATGGCGGCGGCGCTGGCCGCCTCCCCGGCCCAGACAGGGTCGGGCTAGACCGAGAACGACTGGCCGCAGCCGCAGGAGCCGCTGGCGTTGGGGTTGCGCACCACGAAGCCGGCGCCGGTGAGGCTCTCCACGAAGTCCACGATGGAGCCGTTGAGGTACATGGCGCTCTGCGGGTCCACGAGAACCTCCACGCCGCCCACCTGGATGCGGGAGTCCCCGTCCCGGGCCTCGTCGAAGGTGAAGCCGTACTGGAATCCCGAGCAGCCCCCTCCCTCGATGTACACCCGGAAGATCTTCCCCTGGTACGCCTCCTGGTTGCCGGCAAACTCCCGCACCTTGCGGGCTGCCTTGTCCGTGAGATGGAGCAGGGCCTCCTGGCTGCCGCCGGCGGGAGGCGTGGACGATCCGGTCTGGGTGGAGCTCATGTCGGTTCTCCTGTCGGGAAGGATTGTAGCTTGCCTGGCCGCCGAGGGCCAGGCGCGCCTTGCCTCAGCATGTTCCCGGCACGAGGGGCACGAAGCGCACCAGCGACAGCTCCCGGCGCGCCAGCCCGTCGGCCCGGCGCTCCACCAGCACCAGCACCTGCTCCCCCCGTTCCCCCTCCAGGGGCAGGACGAGGCGGCCGCCGGGGGCGAGCTGCTCCAGGAGAGCCGGCGGCGCGCTCCGGGCGGCCGCCGCCACCACGATGCCATGGAAGGGGGCGGCCTCGGGAAGCCCCAGCCGTCCGTCACCGTGCCGGCAGGCCACGTGCGTGTACCCCAGGCGCGAGAGGACCGCGGCGGCGTCCGCCGCCAGTGCCGCGTCCCGCTCCACGGTGAAGACCTCCCCGGCCAGCTCGGCCAGGATGGCGGCCTGGTAGCCGCTCCCTGTCCCCACGTCCAGCACCCGCTCATCGCCGCGCAGCGCCAGGGCCTCGGTCATGTACGCCACCATGTAGGGCTGGGAGATGGTCTGCCCGCCGCCAATGGGCAGCGGCGTGTCCTCGTGGGCCTGGCTGGCCAGCGACGCCGGGACGAACTCCTCCCGGGGCACGCGCTCCATGGCCGCCAGCACCCGCTCATCCCGGATGCCGCGGGCCGCGAGCTGGCGGCGGACCATCTCCTGGCGCAGGGCGCGGTGATCGGGCTTGGAGCCGGGCAACAAGGGGGCCTCCCCCCCGAGTCTAGCCCAGGCCTAGTGGCGGAACTCCACGTCGAAGAGGATCGAGATCGGCACCGCCTGCCCTCCGGCGGTGCGGACCGGCTCGTAGGACCAGCCGGAGATCGCCTCCAGGGCCGCCGCGCCGAACCCGGCCCGGTCCCCTTCGCAGCTGATGCAGCGCAGGTCGGCGATGGTCCCCTCCGGGGTGAGGGTTCCCTTCAGGCGGACCCGGCCGTCCAGGCCGGCCCGCCGGGCAGCAGGCGGGTACTCGGGGAGCTGCCGGAGGCGCGGGACCAGGGCCATCTCCCCCGGGATGGTCTCCGCCGGAGCATAGGTCGCGGCCTGGCGCGCCAGGGCGTGCAGCCCCACCGGGGCGGGGGCGGCGTGCGCCGCCGCCGGGACGGCGGCGAGGGTGATCAGGACAAGGCCGAG
>JBFGDW010000175.1:0-7334 GCA_041580435.1 Candidatus Polarisedimenticolia bacterium
GCTCCGGGAGGCAGGCGTCCGCTCCACGGCCTACGTCCCCATCGAGACCCAGGGGCAGCTGGTGGGCGTGCTGGCCCTGGGCCGGCGGCGCCTGGAGCCGTTCTCCGGCGAGGACGTGGACCTCTTTCTGCCCCTGGGCCAGCTCATGGCCACGGCCACGTCCAATGCCACTCTGGTGGCCGGCCTCAGGAACCTGAACGAGCAACTTCTGGCCCTTCACGAGCTGTCCACGCTGCTGGCCAGCAGCATCTCCGAGAGGAAGGCCGTGCGGGCGACCCTCTCGGCCCTGACCGGCAGCCTGTCCTGCCCGGTGTCCCTGTTCCTGGCCCGGCGCAAGGGTCGGTCCGTGCTCCAGGCCCAGGAGTCAGAAGGGATGCCTCCTCCCCTCCGCGAGGGGATCCTGGCGTCAGCATCGGTGCGCCTCGAAGAGGAAACGGAGGACCCGCTGGCCCGGGCCTACCGGACGTCGGGGCTTGTGGAGGAGGTCCTGCCGGCCGGCGGCGGCGGCTGGCTGGCGGCGCTGCGGCGCCAGGGGCTGTCCTCCGTCATCGCTGCCCCCATCCTGCATCAGGGCGACCCCCTGGGTGTCATCGCGCTCTTTGCCCCGGGCCGGCGGACGCTGGATGAGAACGAGCGCCGGCTCCTCCTGGTGGCGCTGAGGCAGGCGGGCGCCTCCATCGCCAACGCCCGGCTTCTGGCGGATGTCCGCCGGCACCGGAAGAGCCTCGCACGCCTCTCCTCGCGCATCCTCACCGCCCAGGAGGAGGAGCGCCGCCATCTCAGCCGGGAGCTCCACGACGGCATCGGGCAGTCGTTGTCGGCCCTGAAGCTGGGTCTGGAGCTCATGGGCGGCGGGAAGGACCGGCTTGCGCCCCAGGCCAGGGCCGACCTGGAACGGACCCTGGCGGTCGTCTCCGAGACCATCGCCGAGCTCCGGCACATCGCCCATGATCTGCGGCCTTCCATACTGGACGACCTGGGGCTGGTACCCACACTGCGCTGGTTCACCCAGCGGTTCCAGGAACAGACCGGGCTGCCGGTGAGGATGCGCGTGCGCGGCACCATCGAGGGGCTCTCGCCCCTGCAAGACGTCAACCTGTACCGCATCGTCCAGGAGGGTCTCACCAACGTGGTGAAGCACGCCCAGGCCACCTCGGCGGAAGTTCGCCTCAAGCAGGGCGAAGGCGTGGTGAACCTGTCCATCCTGGACGATGGCATCGGCATCAACCCGGCCGTGGTGCTGTCCCAGTCCGCCGACGCGGGCCTGGGGCTGGTGGGCATCCGCGAGCGCGTGCACCTCATGGGCGGCCGCTTCCGCTTGCGGCGCCGTGCCCGAGGTGGCAGTATGGTCGCCGTGCAGGTTCCCATCTCCAGGAAGGCGGCCCAGAGCTCCCACGCCTCCCCGGCGGCCGAGGCCGGCCCATGAGCCCCGCCGCCGCGCGGGCTACCCGGTCCATCCGCGTTCTCATCGCCGACGATCACACCCTGTTCCGGCAGGGAGTGCGGCGGCTCCTGGAGGACTCGGATGTGGCCCGCGTCATCGGCGAGGCCGCCGACGGGGAGCAGGCGGTGAAGCAGGCGTCGGAGCTGAAGCCCGACGTCATCCTCATGGACATTTCCATGCCGAATCTCAACGGCATCGAGGCCACCCGGCGCATCCTGAAGGAGAACGGCGACGCACGGATCCTGATCCTCACCATGCACGACAACGAGAAGTACATCGGGCAGATCCTCCGGGCCGGGGCCGCGGGCTACCTGCTCAAGGACACTCCCAGCGCCGATTTTCTGTCCGCCATCCGGGCGGTCCACCGGGGTGATTCCTACCTCTCTCCCTCGGTCTCCCGGAAGATCCTGGACGGCCTGTTCCAGGACACCGAGACCCGGCGCCAGGGCGGGGCGTTCGACACCCTGACGCCCCGGGAGCGCCAGATCCTGACTCTCCTGGCCGAGGGGAAGTCCAACCGGGAGATCGGCGAGCTCCTGTTCATCAGCCCCAAGACCGTGGATGTCCACCGCACCAACATCATGAAAAAGCTGGACATCCACAGCATCGTGGAGCTGGTGAAGTACGCCATCCAGCAGGGCCTGGTGGAGATCTGAGCGCCCTCGCCCCCGGAGGGGGTCCCGCAGTATCCTGCGGATTCCCTAGGGTGAATAAGGTCATGACCGGATGGCAATTCTACTGACCCAGGGCGTAGACTCCGGGCATGGAGCGATCCCGTACCGCCGCCTCGCCCCCTCATTCCCCATACCGCCTCGTCCTGGCCGACGACCACACCCTGTTCCGGGAGGGGATGGTGCGGGTGCTGGAGCGGGAGGGGCGGTTCCAGGTCGCCGGGGAGGCAGCCAGCGGGGATGACGCCGTCTCCCTCTGTCGCCGCCTTCGGCCCGACCTGCTGGCCATCGACCTGGTCATGCCGGGGATGGACGGCCTGGACGCCATCCGCAAGCTGCGGGAGGAGATGCCCGAGTTGCGCATCGTGGCCCTCACCATGCACAGGGACCCCCTCTACGTCATGCGGGCCCGGCGCGCCGGCGCCCACGGGTACTGCCTGAAGGACTGCGAGCCGGAAGACCTCAATGAGGCTCTCTGGCGGGTGGCGGCAGGCGGGGTGGCCTTTCCGGGCGACGATCCCGAGACCCTACGGACCTCCCGCCGGGGTGGGATGCGTGGCCGGGACAAGCTGACGCCCAGGGAGACCGAGGTCCTGACCCTGGTGGCCGAGGGGCTCTCCAACCGCAAGGTCGCTGACCAGCTGGGGATCAGCCCCCGGACCGTGGAAGCCCACCGGCGCGTCATCACCCAGAAGCTGGGCGTCAAGCGTCTGGCCTCCCTGGTCCGCTACGCCATCCGCCGCGGCCTGGTCAGGGTCTAGAGCCCCAGGCACCCTCCGGTTTGACTTGCCCGGGGGCCGGTGCTACCTTACGGCCCAGTCCGTCCAAAGGAGGTGACAAGCGGACCGCGTGCCCATGCGCGCGATCGTCCACTGGAACTATGCCAGACAACGTCGAAGTCAAGGTCAAGGATGACCTGGAGAAGGCCCTGCGCAAGTTCCGGCGCAAGTACGAGGCAGCCGGAATCCTGAGGGACATCAAGCAGAACATGGCCTTCGAGAAGCCCAGTGAGCGGCGCCGCCGCAAGCAGCGCCAGTCCATCCGCCGCCTGCGCAAGCAGCTGGCCAGGCAGGAGGAGGACTGACGCCACCTCCAGCGTCAGATGAACCGGTCAGGCCCGGGAGCCCTCCACGGTTTCCCGGGCCTTTTCCTTTCCGGGCAGGCCCGCTGACCGTCTAGGGCGGCGAGTCCAGGTTGCTTGCCAGAT
The DNA here is from genome assembly GCA_041580435.1 of Candidatus Polarisedimenticolia bacterium. GTDB lineage: Bacteria > Acidobacteriota > Polarisedimenticolia > SMYD01 > SMYD01 > JBFGDW01. The sequence goes on from JBFGDW010000175.1 coordinate 3,323, forward strand.
GCGGCGCCCTCGCTTCCGGTACTTGATCTCGTAGTTGGTGTGCCCCGTTTCGCCGGGAGGCAGACGTCCGTCCAGGAGAAACGACTCCTGGCGCTGCATCCGCCGGGCCCGCGCCATCACGTCCAGGATCCAGGCGAAGTAGTCGGCGTGGTCCGTGGCCACGTTGAGGTTTCCGCCGTCCTTCAGGACCCGCTCCACACCCCTGACGAACCCGGCCTGCAACAGTCGGCGCTTGTGGTGGCGCTTCTTGGGCCAGGGATCCGGGAACAGGACGTGCACCGAGTGGAGTGAGGCGGAGGGAAGCACGTAGCGGATCAGGAAGAGGGCGTCCGTGCGCAGGAATCGGATGTTGGCCAGCCCCCTCCGCCGGGCCCGGGCCACGGCCACCTGGAAGAACCTGTTGGCCCGCTCGATACCGATGAAGTCGGTGCCGGGCAGGGCCTCGGCGCAGCGGATGAGGAAGCGGCCCTTGCCACAGCCCACCTCGAGCTCCACGGGCGCCTCCCGGCCGAAGGCGCGGGCCAGGGGCTCGGGGACGGCCAGGTTGGCGAGACTCAGCTCCATCCGCCGATGATAGCCCAGCCCGGCAGGCGGCCGGCCGCTTTGACAGGCTGGCAGTGCGCGCCTTAGAATCCGCCACCCTGGGAGACACCACCCATGCTCACCCCACTGCGCATCCTGACGGGAGCCGCCGCGCTCGCCCTGATTCTCGTCCCCGTTCCCGGTCGCGGCCAGACCTCCACCCGCCCCAGCAAGTCGGGTGCCCCGCCAGCGGCCACGCGACCCTCGGCCCCTGACTGGGCGCCGCCCGGTTCGGACATCCTCACCTTCCCCGATGGGTTCGACGCGACCCTCTCGGATCCCAGGGCCATGGCCCTGGCCGCCTCCGCCCAGGACGCCATGGGCGGCCTGCGGGCGTGGCGGGACGTGGCCGCCCTTCGCTTCGCCTTCGTGGTGAACAAGGGAGAACAAACGCTGGGCCGGAGGCTGCACTACTGGGATCGGCGGTCGGGGCGGCACCGGGTGGAGATGACGGATTCTGAGGGTCGTCACCTGGTGATCACCCAGGACCTGGCCACCCGGAAGGGTGAGGCCACCCGGTCTGGCAAGGAACTCGGCGGCGCCGAGCTGTCCTCAGCCCTGGAGCAGGGATACGGGGCCTGGGTCAACGACAGCTACTGGCTCGTCATGCCCTTCAAGGCGTTTGACCCGGGCGTCCGGCTGGCGTTCGGAGGCAGCCGGACCAGGGAAGGCAGACGCTACCACCTGGTCAAGCTCAGCTTCGACAAGGTGGGTCTCACTCCCGGCGATGTCTACCACGCCTGGATCAACTCCGAAACCAGACAGCTGGACTACTGGAGCTACCGACTCCAGTCCATGAAGAAGGACGAGCCCGAGAGCCTGTTCGCCTGGGAGGATTGGCGGGCGTTCGGTGACGTCCGCCTTAGCCTCACCAAACGCCAGGTCGATGTCCCGGGCGGCGAGCCGGGGCTCATCATCCGTTTCGAGGAGGTGGATCTGCCCGGTGCGTTCCCCGAGGGAATCTTCCGGGCTGGTCAGAAGGTATCTGCCGCCGCCCCCTGACGGGCTCAGGCGTCCTCGCCGGTTCCGTTGGGCCCGCCCGGCTTCAAGCCCGCGGGCGGTTCCAGGTTCTCCACGCCCATGTGGTCCAGGAAGCGCTCGTCCATGCGCCAGTTGCGTGACACCTTTACCCAGACCTGCAGGAAGACCTTCGTCCCCAGGCGCGTCTCCATGTCCCGCCGGGCCGCCGAGGCGATGCGCTTCATCATCTCGCCGCCTTGCCCGATGAGGATCCCCTTCTGGCTCTCCTTCTCCACCACGACCAATGCGTCCATCTGGAGCAGGCCTCGCTGGGTTTCCTCCAGGCGCTCCACCAGAACAGCCGAGGAGTGCGGAAGCTCCTGGCGCGTGTTCAGGATGATCTTCTCCCGCAGGATCTCGGCCAGGAGGAACTTCTCCGGCGCATCCGTGACCTTGTCGCCCGGGAAATAGCGCGGCCCCAGCGGAAGGCGGGACCGGATCAGATCCTCCAGCCGGTCCACGTTGTCGCCCGTCAGCGCCGAGACCGGAACCAGCTCTGCGAAGGTGAACTCCCGGCTCACCTCATCTATGAGGGCGAGGACCGCGTCCCGCGACATCACGTCGATCTTGTTCACCACCAGAAAGACCGGAGTCTTGCGCTCCTGTGCCAGCTTCATCACGAAGCGATCCCCGGGCCCCAGGCCCGCCTCCCCGTCCACCAGCAGCACGAGCAGGTCCACCCCCTCCAGTGAGGCCATGGCATCGGCGACCATGCGCTCGTTCATCATGTAACGCGGCTTGTGAATCCCCGGCGTGTCCATGTAGATGACCTGGGCGTCGGCATAGGTCCGGATGCCCTTCACGGTCCTCCGGGTGGTCTGGGGCACCTCGGTGACGATGGCCACCTTCTCGCCCACGAGTCGGTTCAGCAGCGTGGACTTGCCCACGTTGGAGCGTCCAAAGAGAGTGACGAATCCGGATCGGTGCCCGGCCGGTGCGGCCTCCACAACGGGACTCGTTTCAAGAGCCGGCTCCACGCCGGCCAGCGGTGGGACAGCTTCGTTGCTCATCCGTTCTTTCCCTCCACGGCCGCGCGGCTGCGCGCCCGAGAGATCCGCAGCTTGAGAACCCGGCGGCCATCGGCGGCCAGCACCTCCAGGTGCGCGCCACCGTGCTCGAGAGTCTCGCCCACCTCGGGCACCCTCCCCAGCAATGCGGTCACCATGCCTCCCACGGTGTCCACATCGGTCCCGTTGCGTTCCCAGCCCAGGAAGTCCTCGACCTCTTCCACATGGGTCAGACCGGAGACAAGCCACGTCCCCGGGCTTTCCTCAACAATCTCTTGCTCGGCGTGCTCGTGTTCGTCCTGGATATCGCCGACGATCTCCTCGACGATGTCCTCCACCGTGACGAGGCCGGCCGTGCCACCGTACTCGTCCACCACCATGGCGAAAGGCACCTTGGACTGCTGCATCTCCCGTAACAGGTCCAGTACCTTCTTGGTCTCGGGGACAAAAAGGACTGGGCGAATCAGATCCTCCACGGGCGTATCATCCGGTTCGCTCCAGATGGGCAGCAGATCCTTGATGGTCAGCGCCCCCTCGATGTGGTCCACGTGCCGGCGCTGGATCGGGATGCGGGAGTGCTTGGCCTCGATAAAGGCCGTTCTGACCTCCCCAAGACGGGCCGAGCGATCCAGCACGACCATGTCCGTCCGCGGCGTCATGATCTCACGCACGATGGTGTCGCCGAAGTCCACCACATTGCGGACCAGATCCCCCTCCTCCTTCTCCAGGATTCCCTCTTCCTCGCCCATGGAGACGAAGGCGTGGACCTCCTCCTCCAGGGATGCCTCCGACCGCTCCGGCGGCTCGGCGCCCATGCGGGACGGCAGCGCTCGGATGATCCGGTCCAGGGGCACGAGCAGGGGGAGAAGGGTCACTGCCGCCGCCGCGGCCACGTGGCCGCCCACGCGCACGGTGGCCTCGGGGAACGATGTCACCAGGGCGCGCACCACCAGCAGCCGGATGAGGATCACCAGCACGCCCACCGTTCCCACGAAGGCCAGGGATAGCCGGGCGGCCAGGCCCCAGCCGGGCAGCGCCCGGTTGATCATGTCGGCCACCAGGAGAGTGGTCAGCACCAGGATGGCCTGGAAGGCCACCTGCACCCCGGACATGAGCAGGATACGGTGATCCCCCGCCACCCAGCGCTCCAGCAGCCCTCCCTGGCGGCCTGCCTCCCGCAGCACACTCCCCAGCCTGAGACGCGGCAGTTCGTGCTGGGCCGCCCGGAACAGCGCCAGCAGGGAGTAGGCCCCCACCAGCGCCAACAGGACGGCCATCTCCCAGGCCGGGACGATGGCGACGGCCTCTCTCATCCCACCCCCATCGATGCATGCAGGAGCCGGCGCCGCAGTCTGCGCTCTTCCTGCTCCATTTCCCCGTCGTCGGTCTCGTGATCGAAGCCC
>JBFGDW010000176.1:0-7243 GCA_041580435.1 Candidatus Polarisedimenticolia bacterium
AACTTCGGGCCCAATGTGCTGTACCGCAACGACGGCGATGGCACCTTCACCGATGTCACCGATCGGGCCGGCGTGGGGGACCCGAGCTGGGGGAGCAGCGCGGCCTTCGGCGATCTGGACGGAGACGGCGACCTCGACCTCTACGTGGTCAACTACGTGGACTTCCGCTACGACAACCACAAGTACTGCGGCGATGCCAGCCGCAACCTGCAGTACTACTGCAGCCCCCGGGCCTATAACGCCGAGCCGGACGTGCTGTACCTCAACGACGGCACCGGGCGGTTCCGCGACGCCACCCGGGAGCGCGGCGTGTTCAACGACCAGGACGCCAAGGGTCTCGGCGTGGTCCTGGGGGATGTTGACAGCGACGGCGATCTGGACATCTACGTGGCCAACGACTCCACCCGGAACTTCCTGTACCGCAACGACGGGCGCGGGTTCTTCCGGGATATCACCATGCTGGCGGGAGTGGGTTTCTCGGAGGCGGGGGTGCCCCAGGCCGGCATGGGAGTCGACCTGGGGGACTACGACGGGGACACCCACCAGGATCTCATCGTCACCAACCTGAGCAACGAGAGCAATGAGCTGTACCGGAACCTGGGCAGGGGGATCTTCGTGGACCCCACCTTCCGCAGCGGCCTGGGCGCGCCCAGCATGCTGTTCGTGGGATTCGGCGTCGTCTGGCTCGACGCCGACGCCGACGCCGACCTGGATCTGTTCGTGGCCAACGGGCACATCCTGGACAACGTGCAGCACCTGTCCGACGTCATGACGCACGCCCAGCGCAACCACGTCTACGAGAACCTGGGGGACGGAACCTTCCGGGAGATCTCGGCCCGGGCCGGGACCGGGTTCGAGCCGGTCGAGGTGAGCCGCGGCCTGGCGGCGGGTGACCTGGACGGCGACGGTGATCCCGACCTGGTGGTGAGCAACAATGGCGGGCGAGCCGTGCTGCTGCGCAATGAGTCGGTGGGTGCGGGCCGCCACCTCTGGGTGCGCCTCGAGGGAGCGCCCCTGAACCTCCTGGGGGTGGGGGCGCGGGTCCTGGTGACCGCCGGCGGCCGCATCCAGGTGCGGGAGGCGCGGGCCGGCCACTCCTACCAGAGCCAGTCCGGCCCGGACCTGCACTTTGGCCTGGGGAAGGCGGACCGCGTCGAGGAGATCGTGGTCGTCTGGCCTGGCGGCCAGCACGAGCGTTTTCCGGCGCCCCGGCCGGATTCCGGCCTGATCGTCCTCAAGCGCGGCGCGGGCTCTCCGGCCGGCGGGGCTGCTGCCCGCGCACCGGATAAAGGCGACGCTCCCCAGGCCGCTCCGGCCGCGTCACCGCCGCGCTAGAATGGCGCGACCGGCCGTCGGGGCGTAGCTCAGCCTGGTAGAGCACCTGCTTTGGGAGCAGGGGGCCGGAGGTTCAAATCCTCTCGCCCCGACCATCGACCCCAGGGCCGCCCTTCATCGCCGTTTTCCCCCCGTTTCGGCTCCATCTGCCGTGGCGATTTGCCATCCGCGATCCACGGCCCGACCTTCCCCTGCAACAGGCAAGGAGGTCCTCATGAGCCAGTTCCACAGCGAGCCACCGCCATCCCATGAGCCCATGCCGGCCACACCCGCCAGCGTCCCGGCCGGCCGCTCTGCATCCAGCCACTCACCCCAGACCCAGACCCAAACCCTGGACCCCAACAGGGTCGCGTTCCTCTTGGAGCAGATGCGCACCGAGCAGAACCTCCTGCTGGCCACGCTGGCCGGGACCGCCGGAGCGCTGCTGGGGGCCTCGGCGTGGGCTGTCGTCACGTACCTGACCAACTACCAGATCGGCTGGATGGCCGTGGGGATCGGTTTCCTGGTGGGATTCATGGTGCGTGCCGCCGGCAAGGGGATCGACCCGGTCTACGGCGCCGTGGGCGCTGCTCTCTCGGTTCTGGGCTGCGTCGCCGGCAACCTCCTCACCATCTGCATCGCCATCTCCCAGCAGCAGCAGATGCCGCTCCTGGAGGTCATCACCCGCCTGAACCCGGCCGCCATCCCCCAGCTCATGGTGGCCACCTTCCACCCCATGGATCTCCTGTTCTACGGCATCGCCGTCTACTACGGGTACAAGCTGTCGTTCCGGCAGGTGACCCAGGAGGAGCTGGCCGCCCGCCCGACGTAGGCCCCGGCAGGCTGGGGCGCTTGCCCGTCCGGCCCGGGCGCCGGATCCGGCGTCCAGGCGGCGCCAGTGCTTGACCGGCCGGGCTCGAGTTGGCATCCTTGCGCCCGGCGGCCTGGCCGGCGTCGCCCCACGCGCCGCGGCCCCACCCGCCGGAGACCCCGTGCTGCGCTGGCGCTTCCGCATCCGACTGGGGAAAAAGGCCGGCAAGAGGACCGCCATCCCGGCGGAGCCCGCTGCCAGCGCCCGGACCGATCCCGCCGCCGAGGATCCACCCGCCTCCGCCGCGTTGGGAGGCAGTCTGCGGGAGATCCGCCTGCCCACGGCGCCGGAGCCCGTCGAGTCGCGGGAGCCGGACCCTCTGCAGCTGCAAGAGGAGGCCGCCGAACCGGAGCCGGTTGCAGCCGAGGCCCGGTCGCCTGGCGAGGATGTCCAGGCGGCCGCCGCTCCCGTGGAAGCGGCTGCCACCCCAATTCCCGGGATCGAGGAGAAGGTCCTCCAACAGGAGGTCGCGGCGGAGGTCGAGGCGGAGCCCGAGGCGGAGGTCGAGGTGGAGCCCGAGGCGGAGGTCGAGGTGGAGCCTGAGGCCGAGCCCGAAGAGGCCGACGAGTCGGCACCCCTGCCGGCGCCGGCGCCCCTCGTGGGTGTGGCCTGCCCCAACTGCGGCCACGAGCTGGAGAGCCGTCCCCTGGGACAGAGCCCCTGCCCCCACTGCAGCCGTACCATCCACGTCCGCGCCCGGCAGGCCATCTTCCGCGGTGGTCTGGTGGGGGAGGCCGACGTGGACGCGGTGGACTTCCTGGAGAGCGTGGAGCCCTTCGGCATCCAGGAGGCCGACTGCCGCCGCCGCCTGGAGCAGCGGCCCGGCGCGCCCCTGTCCCAGGTCCTGTGGGAGCTGTGCGAGGCCCGGGTGGCGGCCCTCCCCGAGGCGCGGCGCGGCCGCCTGCTGGAGGAGATGGCCATGTTCCGGCGCTTCCGCGGCGAGGAGTTCGTCTCCCTCAGGCGCCAGGCGGCGGCCGCCCAGCTCCGCCGGCTGGAACAGGAGGGGGTCGCCCGGGTGCGGGTGGGGGCGAGGGGAGGCGACTGCTGCCCTGGCTGCGCGCCGCTGCTCGGCCAGGAGCTGGCGCCGGGGGAGGCGCTGGAGCGGGGGCTTCTTCCCGCCGCCGGCTGCTCACGCCCCGACGGTCTCTGCCGCTGCGTCTACCTGCCCGCCTGACCCCGAGGGGTTCCCCATCCGGGGCGGCCTGCTGACCGCAAGCTGTGGTTTTGCAGTGACTTGCCATGGACGGTGGACATCCCGGCAGCAGGTCCCACATTGACCCCAAGCCGCCCCGCCGCCGGCCCGAAAACCCGGGGGAAAGAGCATGCACCGCAACCACGAGGGACTCAAGGAAGCCGTGCGGGAGACCCGCGCCGGCCGCTATGTCAAGGCGCTGGACCTCTTCGAGCAGAACATCAGCGCGTGCCGCGCCACCGCCGACGAGGCGACCCGCCGCCTCCTGTCCTACTACGGCCTCTGCCTCTCCATGGTCTGGGGGGAGATCGACCGCCCGCTGACCTGGTGCCGTGAGGCGCTGGAGACCGAGCGGCCCACGGCGGACCTCTTCTACAACCTGGGCATGGTCCACCTGCGCGCCAAGCGCCGCGACCTGGCCTTCCGGGCCCTGCACCGGGGGCTCGACCTGGAGCCGGACCACCGGGGCTGCCGGGACACCCTGGACCGCCTCAGGCTGCGCCGCAAGCCGGTCTTCTCCTTCCTGGAGCGCAAGCACCCCCTCAACAAGTACTGCGGCATGGTGCGCAACCGCATCCTCGGCCTGTAGGGGCCGGCAGCCCGGCCCTCTCCGCCGGGAATTCCGCCTGGACGGCCGATGTTCCTCCGCTGTGAGTCCCATCAGCGGAGGAACCCACATGCCAACCACTGCAGGACAGCCCATGGGTGCGGGGTGGGGGCTGGTGGCAGCAGCGCTCCTGGCGCTGGCGCCGCCGTCGCCAGCTCGCGCCGAGGCCGCCAGCTACCTCGTGGACCCCGAGCACACGGCGGTGAACTTCTCCATCCGCCACTTCTTCAGCCGCGTCCCCGGGCGCTTCACCCGCTTTGAGGGCGCCGTGGTGGCCGATCCCCAGAACCTGACCGCGGGGTCGGTGACCTTCAGCATCGACGCGTCGAGCATCGACACCAATGAGGCGGCGCGAGATCGCCACCTGCGCAGCGACGCCTTCTTCGACGTGGACAACCATCCCCGGATCACCTTCGTCAGCCGGAAGGTGTCCCGGGCGGGGGAGGGCAAGCTCAAGGTGGAGGGGGATCTGACCATCCGTGGCATCACCCGGCGGGCCACCCTGGACGTGGAGGTTCTGGGCTTTGGCACGCTTTACGGGGTGGATCGCGCCGCATTCGAGGTCCGCACCAAGATCAACCGCCACGACTTCAAGGTCTCCTGGAACGACGTGGTGGAGGGGGGCGGCTACATCCTGGGCGATGAGGTGGAGATCGTCATCAACCTGCAGGCCAAGAAGGCGAAGCCGGCCTGACTGGGATAGAATCGCACCCCCGGAAGGAGGGTGCGGCACGTGGGAATCTCCTGGACCGGCGTTTTTGCAGGCGCCCTGCTGGCAGTTTTGCACGCCCCGCCGGCCATGGACGCAGGTACGGCCGGCTCCCAGGCGCAGACGCGACCGGCACCCGGGGGGCAGCGCCAGGGCCAGCGGCCGGACAGCCACGAGGACGTGGACCGCTCCAAGGTCCGTGGCCAGACCTTCGAGGAGACCCGGCGCTGGATCGAGCAGTTCGAGCGGCCCGAGCGGGACGCTTACCAGCAGCCGGACCGTGTGGTGCAGGCCCTGAAGCTCCAGCCCGGGCAGGCGGTGGCTGATCTGGGCGCCGGCTCGGGCTACTTCACCTTCCGCCTGGCCCGGGCTGTCGGGTCTGGCGGGCGCGTCTACGCCATCGACATCGAGCCAGGGTTCATCCAGGCGCTGGAGGAGCGAGGTGGCCGGGAGGAAGGCGGCGAGGTGGTCCAGACGGTCCTGGCGCAGCCAGATGACGCCCGGCTTGCCGAGCGCTCCGTGGACCTGGTCCTCATCGTCAATACCTACCACCACATCTCCAGCCGGGAGGCATACCTGGAGGCCCTCGAGCCGGCACTGCGGGCCGGCGGGCGCGTGGCCGTGGTGGATTACCGGGAAGGAGAGCTTCCCGTGGGGCCGCCCCCGGGGCACAAGCTGTCCCGCGCCGAGGTGATCGCCGAGTTCGAGGCCGCCGGGTACGGGCTCGAAGAGGAGCTGGAATTCCTACCGTACCAGTACTTCCTGATCTTCTCCCCTCGGGCCGGGGCGGCTGACTAGCGCGGGCGAGCGCCCTTCCCCACCGGAGCAGGCCGCTTGCGCAGCCGGAACGCCTTGGGGGTGACCTCCAACAGCTCGTCGGCGCGGATGAAGGCCAGCGCCTGCTCCAGGCTCAGGACCCGGGGCGGAACCAGCCGGATGGTGGCGTCGGCGGAGGCGGCGCGCATGTTGGTCAGCTTCTTCTCCTTGGTGATGTTCACCGGCAGGTCGGTGGAGCGGGAGTTCTCGCCCACGATCATCCCCTCGTAGACCGGGTCGCCGGGGGCCACGAACAGGGTGCCGCGCGGCTGCAGGTGCTCGATGGCGTACGACGTTGCGCGGCCGGCGCGGTCCGAGACCAGGGCGCCCGTGGGGCGCTGGGGAATCTCTCCCTGCCACGGCTCGTGGCCATCGAAGAGGTGGTTGAGGATGCCGGTGCCCTTGGTGTCGCTCAGGAACTCGGAGCGGAAGCCGATGAGGCCGCGGCTGGGGATGCGGAACTCCATGCGCACCCGGCCGGTGCCGTGATTGACCATCTTCACCACGCGCCCCTTGCGTCCGCCGAGCTTCTCGGTGACCACGCCGATGTACGCGTCGGGGCAGTCCACCGTCACCAGCTCCATGGGCTCGTGGGTGACGCCGTCCATCTCCCGGGTGAGGATCTGGGGCTTGCCCACCTGGAACTCGAACCCCTCCCGCCGCATCATCTCGATGAGAATGGCGATCTGCAGCTCGCCACGCCCGGACACCCGCTGGGTCTCGGGCGCGTCGGTGTCCTCCACGCGGATGCTGACATTGGTGAGGACCTCCTTGCGCAGCCGCTCCCGCAGCTTGCGCCCCGTGACGTGCTCCCCCTCCTTGCCGCACATGGGGGAGTCGTTCACCGAGAAGGTGACCGCCAGGGTGGGCTCGTCCACCTTGATGGGCGGCAGGGGGCGGGGATCCTCGGGGGAGGTCAGGGTCTCGCCGATGCTGATCTCCTCCAGGCCGGCCACGGAGACGATGTCCCCGGGCCCGGCCGTCTCGATCTCCTCCCGGCGCAGCCCCTGGAAGCCGAACAGCCCGGTGAGCCGGGCCGGCCGGATGGAGCCGTCCAGGGCGCAGCGGGCCACCTCCTGCCCATCCCGCACCTCGCCGTTGAAGATGCGGCCCACCGCCAGCCGGCCCACGTAGTCGTTGTAGTCCAGGCTGGTGACGAGAAGCTGCAGCGGCGCGCCCTCGTCGTAGGCCGGCGGCGGGATGGTGCGCAGGATCTCCTCGAACAGGGGGATGAGGCTCTCGTCGGCCCCATCCAGGGCCGTCCGGCACAGACCCTTGCGGGCGTTGCAGTACAGCACCGGGAAGTCCAGCAGGTCCTCCTCGGCGTCCAGGTCGATGAACAGGTCATAGACCTCGTTGAGGACCTCCTCGGCCCGCGCGTCGGAGCGATCGATCTTGTTGATGATCACGATGGGGGCCAGGCGGGCCTCCAGGGCCTTGCGCAGCACGAACCGCGTCTGGGGCAGCGGCCCCTCGCTGGCATCGACGAGAAGGGTCACGCCGTCGACCATCTTCAAGGTGCGCTCGACCTCGCCTCCGAAGTCGGAGTGCCCCGGCGTGTCCATGATGTTGACCCGGGTGCCGCGATACACGATGGACGTGTTCTTGGCCATGATGGTGATGCCCTTCTCTCGCTCCAGGTCGATGGAGTCCATGACCCGCTCGGCCACCTGCTGGTTTTCCCGGAAGATGCCGCTCTGCCACAGCATGGCGTCCACCAGGGTGGTCTTGCCA
>JBFGDW010000177.1:0-7162 GCA_041580435.1 Candidatus Polarisedimenticolia bacterium
GCGGCGGCCTTGACGGCGGCCGGCGTCAGTCCCGAGGCGCGACGCTCGGGCAGGAAGACCGCCTGCACCCCGGCGGCGGCGGCGGTGCGCAGGACCGCCCCCAGGTTGCGCGGGTCCTCCATCCCGTCCAGGACAGCCACCAGGGCCGGCGCCTCCAGCCCCGCCAGGGCCTCCTGGCGCGGGGTGTAGACCGGGCCGGCAGCCCGCCGCAGCGCCACCACCCCCTGGTGGGCGCCGCCGGCGGCCAGCCGGTCCAGCGCCTCCCGGGGGCTCATGCGCACCGGGATCCCCAGATCCCGGGCCAGATCCAGGATGGCGCGCAGGGCCTTGCCATGCCGGCCCCGGGACACCACCAGCCGCTCGATCCCCTCCCCCCCGGCCGCCAGCGCCGCGCGCACCGGCTGCACGCCGTAGACCGGCTCCACCGCCCCTCCGCTCAGTCCGCGCCGGCGAGGCGCGCCGCCACCAGCAGGGCCACGGCCTGAGCAGCGATCCCCTCGCCGCGCCCCACCGCCCCCAGACCGTCGGTGGTGGTGGCCTTCACGCTCACGGACTCCCTCGGGATCCCCAGGGCGGAGGCCAGGGCCGCCCGCATGGCGTCCATGTGGGGGGCCAGGCGGGGTGCTGTGGCCACCACCACGGCGTCCACGTTGGCCACCCCCCAGCCGGCCGCCGCCAGGCGCGCCGCCACCTGCTGCAGCAAGCCCAGGCTGGAGGCGCCGGCCAGGGCCGGATCCGAGGACGGGAAGTGACGGCCCAGGTCACCCAGGCCGGCGGCGCCCAGCAGGGCGTCGGCCACGGCGTGGGCCAGGACGTCGGCGTCGGAGTGGCCCTCCAGTCCGGCCTCGTGGGGGATCTCCACCCCTCCCAGCACCAGCCGGCGCCCGGGGACCAGAGGGTGGACGTCGTAGCCGATCCCGATCCGCATCACCCCTCCCCTCCCTCCAGCAGCAGGGCGGCCAGCCGCAGGTCGGCCGGGCCGGTCACCTTGATGTTGTCCGGGCCCCCGTCCACCACGGCCACCGCCGCCCCCAGCCGCTCCACCAGGGCGGCGTCATCGGTCCCCTGCACCCCGTCCGCCTCGGCCCGGGCGTGGGCCTCCCGGAGGAGCGGCACCCGGAACCCCTGCGGGGTCTGGGCGCGCACCAGGCGGCCACGGTCCAGGGTCGCCTGCACCCGGCCGCCGGAGACCTCCTTGATGGTCTCCACGCACGGGCAGGCCGGCACCGCTGCGCCGGCGGCTGCCGCCGCCCGGCGGACCCGGGCGATGAGGGGGGTGGTGATGAGGGGCCGGACACCGTCGTGGACCAGCACCAGCCCGTCGTGCTCCAGGGCCGCCAGGCCGGCGGCCACCGAGGCCTGCCGCCGGGCGCCCCCCTGCACCGCCCGCACCGGCAGGGGCCAGGCCCCGGCCCCGCCCAGATGCCGGTCCAGGTCTGCCGCCGCCGGCAGCACCAGGATGACGTCCTCCACCTCTCCCGACCGGCAGAACCGGTCCAGGGCGTGGGCCACCAGCGGCCGCCCGGCGCAGGGCTGGAACTGCTTGGGAACCCCGCCACCCAGGCGCTCGCCCCGGCCGGCGGCGACGATGAGGGCCGTGGTGCGCATGGGGCCAGGAGGCCCTCAGACCTCCTTGACCTCCTTGTCCTTGTGGCTCACCAGCTCGTCCACCTCGGTGCACATCTTGTCGGTCTTCTTCTGGATCTCATCCAGCGCCCGGTGCTCCTCGTCCTGGGAGATGGCCTTGTCCTTCTCCAGCTTCTTCACGGCGTCGTTGCCGTCCCGGCGCACGTGGCGGATGGCGTTCTTGGCCTCCTCCCCCAGGGTGTGGACGCGCTTCACCAGCATCTGGCGACGCTCGGCGGTGAGGGGCGGGATGGGCACGCGGATGAGCTTCCCGTCGTTGGCGGGATTGAGCCCCAGGTCCGACCCCAGGATGGCCTTCTCGATGTCGCCGATGAGGCCCGGGTCGTAGGGCTGGATGGTGATGAGGCTGGCCTCGGGCACCGACAGCTTGGCCACCTGGTTCAGGGGCGTCGGCGTGCCGTAGTAGGGCACCTTGACGCCGTCGAAGATGGCCAGGGTGGCCCGGCCGGTGCGGATGGTGGCCAGATCGTGCTTCAGCTTCTCCACGGTCTGCTGCATCCGGTGCTCGATGTCCTGGTAGATGTCTTTCAACATGTCGTCACGCCTCGATGAACGAGCCGATCCCCTGCCCGCGCATGGCCTGCGCGATGTGGCCCGGCTTGGTCATGTCGAACACGCCGATGGGCATGTTGTTGTCCTTGCACAGCGAGATGGCGGTGGCGTCCATCACCCGCAGGCCCTGCTCCAGGGCCTGCTGGTAGGTGATCCGGTCCAGCCGGCGGGCAGAGGGGTCCGTGACCGGGTCCGCCGAGTAGACACCGTCCACCTTGGTTCCCTTCAGGAGGATGTCGGCCCGGATCTCCATGGCCCGCAGGGCCGCGGCCGAGTCGGTGGTGAAGTAGGGGTTGCCTGTACCGGCGGCAATGAGCACCACCCGGCCCTTCTCCAGGTGGCGGATGGCCCGGCGCCGGATGTACGGCTCGGCCACCGCGCGGATCTCCAGGGCCGACAGCACCCGGGTGACGACGCCGGCCTTCTCCAGGCAGTCCTGCAGGGCCAGGGAGTTGATGACGGTGGCCAGCATCCCCATGTGGTCGCCGGTGACCCGGTCCATGCCGCGGGCGCCGGCGGCCACCCCCCGGAAGATGTTCCCGCCCCCCAGCACCAGGGCGATCTGGATGCCCGCGGCGGCCGAGGACTTGATCTCGGCGGCGATGCGGGTGACCACCTCGTGCTGGATGCCGAAGGGCTTGCTGCCCATGAGGGCTTCACCGGAGAGCTTGAGGAGCACCCTCCGGTACGGGTTCTGCTCGGAGGCTGTCTGGCTCATGGGGCCTCCGGCGCCGGCCTTCACCGGCCAGGCGTGGCGCTGCTCCCCGACTGCTGGGCCTGGACCTCGGCGGCGAAGTCGTCCTGGCGCTTCTCCAGCCCCTCGCCCAGCCCGTAGCGGATGAACCGGCGCACCTGGATGTTCTCCCCCATCTTGGCCACGGCCTCGTGGACGATCTGCTGCACGGTGCGGTCGGGATCCCGGATGAACGGCTGCTCCAGCAGGCAAACCTCCTGGTAGAACCGGTCCATCTTGCCGTCGATGATCTTCTCCACCACCTTCTCGGGCTTGCCGCTGGCCAGGGCCTGGTCCTTGTAGATGGCCCGCTCCCGCTCCACGTCGGCGGCGCTCACCTCGTCCCGGCTCACGTAGCGCGGGCTGGAGGCGGCCACGTGCATGGCGATGTCCTTGACCAGCGCGGCGAAATCATCGGTCTTGGCCACGAAGTCGGTCTCGCAGTTGACCTCCACCATGACCCCGATGCGCCCGCCGGCGTGGATGTAGCACCCCACGGCCCCCTCGGCGGCGGCGCGGCCGGCCTTCTTGGCTGCGGCGGCCAGGCCCCGCTTGCGCAGGATGTCCACGGCCCCCTCCAGGTCTCCCTTGGACTCCTTGAGGGCGGACTTGCACTCCATGAGCCCCGCCCCGGTCTTGTCCCGGAGTTCCTTGACCTGGCTTGCGCTGATCTCCATGGCTGTCCTCGCGTTGGCGTCGGGGAGGGGCCGCCGGTGCTCCGGCGGCGCCGCGCGCGGGCGGTCTCCCCTGGTCTCAGTTGGCCTTGGCCGAGCCGTCGGCGTGGACCGGCGCCCCCTGGGACGGACCGGAGGGCTTGGGCGCCTGGCCGCCAGGCGGCACGGTGATGGTGATCCGCTTGCGGGGCGGCTCCTTGGGAGCCTCGGGCGCCGCCGGGGCAGCCGCCTCCCCCTCGGCACCGGCCTCGGCGCTGGCCGCCGCGGCCCGCTCGGCCCGGCGCGCCTCGTACACCTGCGCCCCCTCCAGGTAGCTGTCGGCGATGCGGGAGGCGAACAGGCGGATGGAGCGGATGGCGTCGTCGTTGCCCGGGATGATGTAGTCGATCCCGTCCGGGTCGCAGTTGGTGTCCACCACGGCCACCACGCAGATTCCGCGGCGGTTGGCCTCGGACACCGCGATGCGCTCCTTCTTGGGGTCCACCACGAAGAGCGCCGCCGGGGGCTGCTTCATCTCCTTGATGCCGGCGAAGACCTTGGACAGCTTGACCCGGCGCTTCTCGATCCGGGCCAGCTCCTTCTTGGACAGGTCGTGGCCGTTCTCCTGCTGCACCAGTTCGTCCAGGCGCTTGAGGGTCTCGACGCTGCGCTTCACTGTCTCCCAGTTGGTGAGCAGGCCACCCAGCCAGCGCTGGTTCACGTAGAAGTTGCCGGACCGCTCGGCCTCCTCCCGGACGGCCTCCTGGGCCTGGCGCTTGGTGCCAACGAAGAGGATGGGCTTGCCCTGCTCCCCCATGGAGGCCACGAACTCGCAGGCGTCCTTGAACAGCCTGAGGGTCTTCTGCAGGTCGATGATGTAGATGCCGTTGCGCTGCCCGAAGATGTACGGCTTGACCTTGGGATTCCACTTCTTGGTCTGGTGACCGAAGTGGACACCCGCTTCCAGCAGCTCCTTGATCGAGACCGACGGCAAACCTTCCTCCCTTTCCTCTGGTGCCGGCGCCCGTGGGGCGCCGCAGGCGGCGATCAGCGCTTGGAGAACTGGAAGCGCTTCCGCGCGCCCGGCCGTCCGTACTTCTTCCGTTCCTTGATGCGGGAATCCCGCGTGAGGAGTCCCTGGTCCCTCATCTTCTTCCTGAGCTCGGGGTCGAAATGCAGCAGGGCGCGGGCCACGCCGTGGCGGATGGCATCGGCCTGCCCCGAAACGCCGCCACCCTTCACGCTGGCCCGGATGTCGAACCGCTCCAGGGTCTCGGTGAGGGTCAGGGCCGTCTTGACCACCATGCGGTGCAGCTCGATGGGGAAGTAGGTCTCCAGGGGGCGCGCGTTCACCTGGAACTGCCCGCTGCCGGGGCGCAGGAAGACCCGCGCCACCGCCGACTTCCTCTTGCCGGTGCCGTAGTACTCGATCTCCGCGGTCATGCCTCTCCTCCGGCGGCGGCCCGGCGGGCCCGGGTGGAGCCGGGGATGGGCATCGCCTTGGGCTGCTGGGCGGCGTGGGGGTGCTCCGGCCCGGCGTAGACCTTCAGCTTGGTGATGAGGCGCCGTCCAAGGCGGGTATGGGGGAGCATCCCCTCCACGGCGTCACGCAGCATCTCGGCCGGATCAGTGGCCAGACGCTCGCCCGCGCTGGCGCTGTGCATGCCGCCGGGGTAGCCCGAGTAGCGGTGGTAGCGCTTCTGCCTCGCCTTGTCGCCGGTGAGGACCACCTTGGCCGCGTTGATCACCACCACGAAGTCGCCGGTGTCCAGAAACGGGGTGAAGGCCGCCTTGGTCTTGCCGCGGAGGCGATCCGCCACCGCCGTGGCCAGCCGGCCCAGGACCTCGCCCTCGGCGTCCGCCAGCCACCAGTCGCGCTGGATCTCGCCCTCGACAGGGAAATACGTCTTGCTCGCGCTCAAAACCTCTCCATGCGACCGGAACGGCTCGGCCTGTCAGGAATCCTGCGCCCGGGCAGGAAACCCCCATTCTGAACGGAGGGGGGCCTCATGTCAAGGCGCACGCAACCCTCCCGAGGCCTGCATCGGGCTGGACCACGGAAGCCGCCGGTACTTTACCGGCCCGGGAAAGTCCCGTCAACACCGTCCAGCGCGCCCAGCCTGGCCACGGCCTCGATCCCGGCCGTCTGGGGGAAGAGATCGAAGGGGGTCACCGACACCGGCGCCAGGCCGCGGCCGGCCAGGCGCCCCAGGTCACGGGCCAGGGTCCCCGGGTCGCAGGAGATGTAGGCCAGGCGGCGCACCCCCAGCCGGGCCAGCCCCGCCGGCAGCTCCTTGGCCAGGCCGGCCCGGGGCGGGTTGACCACGGCCGCCGGGAACCGCTCCCCCGCCGCCACCAGCCGGGCCACGGCACGCCCGGCCTCCTGGCGCCAGAAGCGGACCGGCGGGCCGTCGGCCGCCGCCCTCCGCCCCGCCGCCACCCCGCCGGCCGAGACCTCCACCGCCAGGACAGGGGCGAAGCGACCGGCCGCCTGCAGGGCAAGCGCCCCCGGCCCGCTGTAGAGGTCCAGGAGCGGTCCGCCCGCCAGGGGCTCCAGCCAGGCCAGCGCCTCCCGGTAGAGGGCCGCCGCGCCGGCAGTGTGAGTCTGCACGAAAGCTCCGGGGGCCACCTCCACCTCCCCCTCCCCGAGCCGCTCCCGGAGCTCCCCGCGGCCGGCCACCACCTCCCGCCCTCCGGGCCAGAGGACCACCACGCTGAGAGGCCCTCCGGCCAGCGCGGGCAGTCCCGCCAGCGCTGCGGCCAGCTCCGGGGACGGAGGGCCCGACGCCGTCACCCCCAGCAGCACCGCGCCGTCCCGCTCGGCGCGCCGGATCTCCACCCGCCGCAGCCCTGTGGGGCCGGGCAGGGCAGCCGCGGCCTGCCGCAGCCCCGCCACCAGGCGGGCGAAGGCCGGGTGCGGCAGGTGACACTCGCGCAGGTCGAAGAGCTGTCCGTTCCGATCGTGCAGGCCGATGCGCAGGCCTTCCGGCCCGTCGGCGCAGCCGAACTCCATCCGGTTGCGGTAGCCGTAGTCCGGCCCCACCATCCGCGCCTCCTCCACCGGGATCGGCCCGGCGGCCCGCGCCACCAGCCGCCGCAGGCGGGCGGCCTTCAGGCGGCGCTGCGCCGCCGGCGCCAGGTGCTGCAGGGCGCAGCCGCCGCAGACGCCGAAGTGGGCGCAGCGCGGCGCCACCCGGTCCGGCGAGGGGAGCAGCAGAGCCTCCACGTCCGCCTCGGCCCACGAGCGGTGCACCCGGCTGAGGCGCGCGGCCACCCGGTCTCCCGGCGCGGCGTCCCGGACCATGACCACCAGTCCGTCGGCGCTCCGCCCCACTCCAAGGCCCCGTGAGCTCAGGTCGGTGATCTCCAGCTCCAGCCGCTCGCCGGCCGCCGGCAGGGGCCCTCTGTCCCGGTCGCTCGCCACGGGCCGAGTCTACCCTCCCGTCACGGCCGGCCCGGCCACCGGGCGCACGGTACAATCCCGACGTGCAGCCCGTCCCCACCCAGCCCACTGCCCCGGCCGCCGGGCCCGATCGTGATCCCGCCGCTGTGCGGCGGATGTTCACCGCCATCGCCC
>JBFGDW010000178.1:0-7146 GCA_041580435.1 Candidatus Polarisedimenticolia bacterium
ACTGACCCTCCTCGCCGGCCTGACCCTTGGATCGTTCCAGGCCGCGGCGGTGGAACCCTGCTTCCAGCTTCCCCCGCCCTTCGGGCAGGACTGCCTGAGCAACTTGGCCGCGGTCCGCGAGGTGCAGGCCGAGCGGGGGCTGGGGGTGATCCGCGTGGTTTTGAGCCGGGAGGTCTTCGACCCTGCGCGCTGTGGCTCCGGGCTGCTGCCGAGGTCGGCGGTCCTGGATGTCTCCCTGCGCACCACGCCTCCAGCCGAGGACGTGGAGGCCGAGAAGCGGCGCCCGGGCGAGGGAGAGGAGGAGATCCCCGACGCCGAGCAGCTGGAGCGGGAGGAGATCCGGCTGCTGACGGACTCTCTCTACCTGGCCGCCATCAATGCCTACCCCATACGGGTGGTAGTGGACGGCCAGGAGTGCTCGAGTGCCCGGGGGCCGGCGCGGCCTGTGATCAAGGGCATCGTGGTGTCGCCGTGAAGAGGCTGATCGTGTTCGTGGCCGCGCTGGGGTTGCTGATCCCCGGGCTTACGCCGAGGGCCGCCGGCCTGCACATGCACATCGCGGCGGGTGACTACGCCGTCAGGAGCCTCGATGGCGACCTGCGCGACATGCTGGAGGAACGTACGCGCTGCGGTGGCCTGTTCCTGGGCTGCAAGGACATCTACCGGATGGCGCAGACCTTTCCGGACTCCTATGGAGCCGCCAGCGATGACGAGGACTGCACTGAGGAGGAACTGGGTACATCCGCTGAAACCATCCACGATCCACTCTTCTTGAACCGCTATGCGGCGGAGATCCTGCGGGAGTGCGGCGACGTGGAGCCCCTCAGCCCGTGCCCGCCCCTGGGCGAGGAAGGGGCCCTCACCTGCCGCCTGAAGATCGACCGGTGCGAGCGCTACCTGGCCCACTTCATGGGCTCCATCGGCCACACCGTCTCGGACTCCCACCTCGACAAGTTCCTGGTCAACACCGTATCCGAGGCGTGCGAGCTTCCGGTCGACCCTTCACTCATCAATGGGATCGCGGACAACCCGGGGCAGAGGGTCGCCGAGGCCCAGATGTTCACAGACCAGCACATGGACGTCCTGCTGGCGCGTGGAGAGTGGGGTGACCCCCCCAACTCAGACGACTGGGATGGGCTGCGGCCCAGCGTGGACGGCGTGTCCCTCTTCGTGGCGGATTTCCTCAAGGACAATGTCCTCCCTCCGCTGCTGCCCAACAAGTGCAACGAGAAGGCGTTGGAGGCCATGTCCAAGTACTTCAGCATCTCCATCCTGGGCAAGAAGGCCTGTGGCATCGTGGCGGGAGGAGGATGCTCGACCATCTTCTGCTGCCCGCCGGAGGACCAGTGCAACGGCTGGGCGGGCGGGCCGCCCGCACCTGGCCAGGTGCAGCGCTGGGACACAGGCTCCGGAGGCATCCGGGATGTCGCCCGGGAGCTGGCCATGATCCAGAACACCGCCTGGCGCCTGCTGAAGGCGGGCCGGCAGGTCCGGTTCGAGTGGCACGTGCCGTTCGCCGATCGCGTCATCTGCGTGGGCGACGCCGGATCCGGAAGGATGCGGTGCTCCCGCGGCAAGGCGGCGGCGCTGCTGGTCGTGGGAAGCTAGGAGGACGCCATGAGAACTTTGCGATACTGCGCGCTCCTGGCGCTGCTCTCCCTGCCACCCGCCGCCGGGGCCCTGGCCCTGGACGATTGCCCATCCACGAACTCGGTCTGCCTCACGGCGGGCACCAAGGTGGTCGGCACCGAGGCGATCAGCGGAGCTCCCTACCTGCGGGTCACGCTGCTGGATGCAGTCCCCAATCCCGCCCTGTGCGGCGAGGGGCTGGCCACCACGAAGCTGGTGGATGTCTTCATCGAGGAGGTGCCGCCAACCAACCGCGGGCGGACGGATGTGCCCAACCGGCGGCTGGATCCTCCGCGCGGCCGCACCGGGGTGCCCAACGGCCGCCAGGACGTCCCCAACAGGCGGACCGATGTCCCTGATCCCAAGGGCGAGCGGGAGCGGGTCGAAACTCCGGAGGACCGGATGGCCCGGGAGGAGATCCAGGTCATCGTCGAGTCGATCCAGTTCGCGGGCATCGGTGAGTACACGGTCAAGCTGGTGCTGGACACCTCGAGCTGCTCGGAGGGGATGGAGACGCCGGCCGCCATCGCCAGGGGCGTGATCCTCGTCGTTCGCTAGCGGGCGCTGATCAATTGCCCCATGGGTCTGGGTGAAGGCACCCAGGCCCGGCGTGGGATGGTGGGATCTGCCGCGAGCCAGGGGCGATTGGCGGCCCCGGTTCGTGCCCCGAGCTCCGGCACCTGTCTTGCGTCTGTCTGAGGACAAGAAGGGAGGGACGCATGGAGATTCGCACCATCCTGTGTCCTGTGGACCTGTCCCCGCTGTCCCGCCAGGGGCTGAACCTGGCGGTGCAGATCGCCCGGCGCTTCGGCGCCCGCATCATCCTGGAGCACAACATCGGCCCGCGGCCGCCGGACTACATGGCTGTGCGCTGGATGTGGTCCCAGGACCATGGCAAGGAGGCGTGCGACAGCGCCGCAGACGCTGAAAAGCAGCTCCAGGAGCTGCTCAACAAGTTGCCCGACGACCTTCCCCGGGAGGCTCGCCTGACCCGCGGCCCGGTGGACTCCGCCATCCTCATGCTGGCTCGCCGCCTGCCCGCCGATCTCATCGTCATGGGAAGCCATGGCCGCAGCACGCCGGAGCACCGCTCGCTGACCGAGCAGATCATCGCCAGGGCCCACTGCCCCGTGCTGACCCTGGCCGAGGGGTGCGAGGCGGGCCCGCTGTGCCAACGCGGCACCGACCGCACCGTCAGCGTCCTGGTGCCGGTGGACTTCACCCGGCAGGGATCGCAGATCGTCAAGCTCGCCCTGGAGCTGTCGTCCCAGCTCGGGTGGCACGTGAACCTGCTGCACGTGAGTCACGCCGTGGCCAGCTCGTCAGATGCGGGAGTCTCGTCAGTGGGCCGCCGGCACCTGGCCGATGTGAGCGCGCGGCTGGCGGCGCTGGTACCGCCTTCTCTGGAAACCCAGGTCACATGCCGCGCGACGGCGGGCCGGCCAGCGGCGGAGATCCTGCGCGCGGCCCGGGAGCGGCATCCGGACCTGATCCTGATGGGAAGTGGCCACAAGCGCCTGCTGCGGCAACTCAAGGCCGGACCCAACGCCCGCTCCCTGCTCCACGACAGCGCGTGTCCCATCTGGTTCGTGCCGCCGCGGGCCGGCGCCGCGACGAGAGCCTAGGACCGCGGCCCCGGGTAGTCGCCCCACTCGCTGGCGATCTGCACCTCGATGCCATCGGGGTCGTCGAAGTAGACACGGTTTGATGTGCGCCGGGGGTTCAGGCCCAGCTCCTTCAAGGTGCGTACGCAGGCATCCGGGTCGTAACCCTCGATGGTGTAGCAGTAGTGATCCAGCCCGGCGGCGTCCGACCTGAACAGCGCCACGAAGTTGTTGGCACCCACGCCGAGGAAGCAGCTCTGGGCACTTTCCTGCAGCACGCGCACGCCGAAGTGGCGCATGTAGAAGTCCCGGGAGCGGGCGATGTCGGTGACCCGCAGGGCGATGTGGTTCAGACCCTGGGAGCGGAAGGTGGACCCGGGCCCCTGGGCCCGGGCGGGAAGTCCGCCCGTGGCGGCGGCAGCGACCAGGGTGCCCAGGCCGGCCAGGAGCTGCCGGCGGCCGATCCGGCCGTCGGTGTAGGCGTCGACGAGGCTCTCCATCTGGCGGTGCATGGCGGCTCCTTTCTCGCGGTCTCCGTTCCCCTGTGAATTCCATGGTGTCCCGAAGGAGGTGGTCCCGTCAATCATGAGTGGCGGTCCGCGAGGCTCCCGGCTGCCCGTGGGACCCTCCGGGGTTGCCGCCATGGTCCTGGCGTGTTATACGAGCGCCGATGCGCTTCGTGGCCATCGACTTCGAGACGGCCGACCACGGCCGCGACAGCGCCTGCGCCGTGGGCCTGGTGCGGGTGGAGGACGGGGTCTTGACCCACCGGGTCCACCGCTACATCCGGCCGCCGCGCAGCGAGTTTGTTTTCACCCACATCCATGGCATCACCTGGCAGGACGTGGCGGGTGAGCCGGCCTTCCCGGAGGTCTGGAGCCAGGTGGAGCCGCTCCTGGCCGGTGTGGATTTCCTGGCCGCCCACAACGCCCCCTTCGACCGTGGGGTGCTGGGCGCCTGCTGTGCCACCGGCGGCCTGCCGGCCCCGGCGCTGGAATGGCGCTGCACGGTGCGCCTGGCCCGGCGCGTGCTCAGGATCCGCCCGGCCAACCTGCGGCACGTCTGCGACACGCTGGGGATCCCTCTCCGTCACCACGAGGCGCTGTCCGACGCCGAGGCCTGCGCCCGGATCGTCCTGGAAGCGGCCAGGGTCGAGGAGGCGGAGCTGGCCGGGACAGGAGGGCCGCACACCAGAGCTTGACCGACGCTGCTTTGCCGCGGCACGATCCACCCCATACCGGTCCAGCGACTGCGGAAGGGAGGCTTGCCATGGAGATGCCCAAGCCCGGGAAGGCGCACGAGCTGTTGAAGAAACTGGCGGGATCCTGGCATGGGGATGAGACGATGCACCCTTCCCAGTGGGATCCCAAGGGAGGCACGGCCCAGGGGAAGATCAACAACCGCCTGGCCCTGGGCGGCTTCGCCATGGTCCAGGACTACGAGCAGATCCGCGACGGCAAGACCACGTTCGAGGGACACGGCGTGCTCAGCTGGGACGGCCGGGCCAGGGAGTACATCATGCACTGGTGGGACAGCATGGGCATGCCGGTCAACGAGTTCCGGGGGAGGCTGGCCGGCGACAAGCTGACTCTCATCGACCGGAGTCCCCAGATGCAGCACCGCACCGTCTGGGAGATCACCGGCGACTCGAGCTACAGCTTCACCATGGAGATGTCCCCCGACGGCGAGCGCTGGACCACGCTCATGACGGGGACCTACCGCAGGGGGGCTTGAGCCGCCGGCTCAGGGACCGGTGCTGGCTCGAGGCGGCCCAGGATCCGCGCCTTCGCCAGGGGCCGAGTCCCAGGTGAGCCTGGCCAGCAGGGCCGCGTGCACGTCCACGGCGGCGTGGAGCGCCACGGCGGGCCATAGGGTGCCGGCCAGCACCGTGAGGCCGGCGAAGATGAGCCCCAGGATGGCGGTCTTGATCATGCCCTGGATGCCCTGGTAGGCGTGCAGCAGACCGAAGGCCGCCGATGACAGCGCCACCGCTCCGGCCAGCGAGGTGAGCTCCTCGAAGTACCAGAGGAGGTAGCCCCGGAAGAGGATCTCCTCGCATAGCCCCCCACCGACGATGCCAAGGACCAGGAAGAGTCTCAGCTCACGTGGACCCGTGGGGAGAAGCTCGGTGCCGCCGGCGGCCGCAAGTTGCTTCTCCACCTGCTCGCGCGTCCGGGCATCACGGGCAACCCCAAGGACCTGAAGCCCCAGGAGGAGGATGGCCGCGGCCGTCAGGGCGCAGGCCACCAGCAGTCCGGTCCCGGCCTCGGCGGTCAGCCGGAACGACGCGGCGGTCCGCCCCTGCCAGGCCCAGATCGCCAGCGCCACCAGCGCGAGCCCTCCCAGCTGCGCCAGGGTGAGGCGGTACTCGCGCAGCCGCGCCCCAGGGGCGCCCGCCCTCACCGCTGCGGCGAAGACCGGAAAGCTCCAGGCTCCGTAGGCGGGGTAAACCAGCGCCAGCACAGCAGCAAGGAGGTGATCGACCAGCAGCATCCGGCGAGCTTAGCCCATTGGCAAGGCCTGGGCGGGGCACACCACCGCCGCGCCCACGGCCCGGCAGGAGAAGTGCTATAGTCCTGCGATTCTTCTTTCGGCGGAGACACACCCCCGACACCCCGCACTCCGCCGCGCCTGGCCAGCTCCGGCCCGGAAAGGGCACCATGGGCTCGATCGGCAACCTGCTCTGCCTGACGCCGCTGGACTCGTATCTCATCGACGAGCCCGTCGACACCAGGAAATTCCTGGCGCGGCTCGAGCGGAAGACCGGAAGCTTCCTGCGCAGCCCCGGTGTGGGGTTTCCGTATCTGATCGGCCACCTGCGCCGCCACGGCGTCATCTCCCCGCCCACACGGGTTGCCGTGCAGCACGACCGCATCGAGGGACAGACGCCCTTCGAGAGCATCCTCAAGACCAAGCTGGACACCTCAGTGGGTGATGGGGACGTGCTGTTCATCACCTCCTACACCAACTCGGCCCGGGAGGCCTATCGCCGGGCCCGGGAGGCCCGGGAGGCGTACAGGGCCATGGGGCGCAAGCTGACGGTGGTGCTGGGTGGGGCCCACGCCTCGGCGCTCCCTGACGAGGGGACGCGCCTGGGTCACGTGGACGCGGTGGTGACCGGGGAAGGAGAGTGGGCCGCGGCCGAGCTGCTGGCGGACCTGCAGGCCGGCCGGACGGTGAAGCCGCTCTACGCCGCCACCTTCAACCGCATCCGCGACAAGGGATCCCTGACCCTGGACATGAGCATCTGGCGTGGGCTGGACCCGGCCCCCCAGCAGGTGATCTCCTCCACCACCCTGGCGCGGGGCTGCAAGCTGGATTGCAACTTCTGCGCCGTGAAGCTCACCAACGGCGAGCTGGTGCGCAACCGGGACTACAGCGACGTTGCCGACGACCTGCGGGCGCAGGTGGTCCCCTACGATCGCCACACCATCGCCGAGGCCCCGCCCGGCTTCTACAACGACCTGCTCAAGCGCCTGGTGCGCCTCCCCGGGCTGGGCCGGCGGTACGGTGACGCCCTGGTCCGCAAGATGGGCCCGGGCTTCACCGATCAGTTCTTCTTCTGGGACGACAACCTGTTCAACGCCCGCGGCTCATTTCGCCGCGTGCTGGAGGAGATCCGCCCCCTGGGACGCACCTGGGCGGCTCAGCTCACCATGGATGTGGCCGAGCACCCGGAGCTCCTGAAGCTGGCCTACGACAGCGGCTGCCGCGAGCTTTTCCTGGGCATCGAGTCGGTGAACCAGACCGGCCTGGACGACCTGGACAAGTGGTCCAATCAGACCGCCTCCATGAAGGAGTACGTGCAGCGGGTCCACGACGCCGGCATCAAGGTCATGGGGGCCTTTGTCTTCGGGCTGGAGGGGGACGACAACTCGGTGTTCGACCGCACGCTGGAGTTCGTCTACAAGAA
>JBFGDW010000179.1:0-7094 GCA_041580435.1 Candidatus Polarisedimenticolia bacterium
AGGCCGCCGAGAAGGCCAAGATGGAGCTCTCCACCACCCAGGAGACGGACATCAGCTTGCCCTTCATCACCGCCGATGCCTCGGGCCCCAAGCACCTGAGCCTGAAGCTCACCCGCTCGCGCTTCGAGCAGCTGGCCGAGCCCATCTTCCAGCGCACCCTGGAGCCCTGCCGCAAGGCCCTGCGGGACGCGGGCCTCTCCGCCGATGAGATCGCCGAGGTGGTCCTGGTGGGCGGGTCCACGCGCATCCCGCGGGTCCAGGCCCTGGTGAAGGAGCAGTTCGGCAAGGAGCCCCACAAGGGGGTCAACCCCGACGAGGTGGTGGCCGTGGGCGCGGCCATCCAGGCGGGGGTCCTGGCCGGCGACGTGAAGGACATGCTGCTGCTGGACGTGACGCCGCTGTCCCTGGGCATCGAGACCCTGGGCGGCGTCTTCCACCAGCTCATCCAGCGCAACACCACCATTCCCACCCGCAAGAGCGAGGTTTTCTCCACCGCCGCCGACAACCAGACGTCGGTGGAAGTGCACGTCCTCCAGGGAGAGCGGGAGATGGCCCGGGACAATCGCACCCTGGGCAAGTTTCATCTGGTGGGGATCCCGCCGGCCCCGCGCGGCATGCCTCAGATCGAGGTGACCTTCGACATCGACGCCAACGGGATCGTCAACGTCTCGGCCAAGGATCAGGGCACGGGGAAGGAGCAGAAGATCACCATCACCGCCTCCTCGGGCCTGTCCAAGGACGAGATCAACAAGCTGGTGAAGGACGCCGAGGAGCACGCCGACGAGGACAAGCAGCGCCGGGAGCAGGTGGAGGTCCGCAACCAGGCCGACAGCATGGCCTACACCGCGGAGAAGCTCCTGGACGACAACAAGGAGAAGCTCACCGACGAGCAGACCGGGCCGGTGCGCGAGGCCATCGCGGGAGTGCGCAAGGCCATGGAGGGAGAAGACGTGGCCGCCATCCGGTCCGCCATGGAGGCGCTCACCCGCAGCCAGCACGCCGTGGCCCAGGCCCTGTACCAGACCAGCGCCCAGGCGGGAGGCGGCACGGGCCAGGCCCAGGAGACTCCGGGAGACGGCCCTGCCGCCGGTGCCAAGAAGGAGGGCGAGGTCATCGACGCCGAGTACGAGGACGTGAACTGAGCGGGAGACAGGCGCCCGCGGGCGCACAGGACGAGCCATGACCCGACTGAGCGACGACCCCTACCACCACCTGGGACTGATCAAGGACCGCATCAACCGGCTGTTCGAGGCGGCGGCCACCCGGGCGGACTTCCACGATGGGGAGGCCACCCAGTGGAGCCCGCTGGTGGATCTCTACGAGACGGAGGACCAGGTGGTCCTGGTGGCCGAGGTCCCGGGCCTGTCCATGGAGGACCTGGACGTCCAGGTCACCGAGTCCACCCTCACCCTCAGGGGGGAGCGGCGGCTTCCTGACAGCGCCGGAACGGCGGATCTCATCCACCACCGCCTGGAGCGGGCCCACGGCACCTTCTCCCGCACCTTCACCCTGACCACCGCCATCGACCGGGATGCCGTGACTGCCGAGTACCGGCTGGGACTGCTCAGGGTCGTCCTTCCCAAGCGGAAGAAAGTCCGTCCGCGATCCATTCAAGTGAGCAAGACCTGAGATGCCCGTCACCGACCCCTACCAGGTCCTGGGCGTCGGCCGGAAAGCGAGCGCATCGGAGATCCGGAAGGCGTACAGGCGCCTGGCACGCAAGTACCACCCCGACGTCAACCCGGGAGACAAGGGCGCCGAGGAACGCTTCAAGGCCATCTCGGAGGCGTACGGCCTGCTCTCGGACCCTGACCAGCGGGCCGCCTACGATCGCCTGGGCTCCGCCCGCTCCCGCCCGGGAGCCGATCCCTTCGCGGCGGAGGGCTTCGACGTCCAGGATTTCACCGGTGGGCTCGGGGATCTCTTCGCCAGCATGTTCGGCGAGGGCGGGCGCCCCCGCCGCTCACCGCGCCGGGGCGCCGACCAGGAGGCGGTGCTCCGCATCGGCTTCCTGGAGGCCATTCGCGGCCTCACGGCACCCCTGGTCCTGGAGCGCCACGCGCCCTGCTCCACCTGCGCAGGGAGCGGCTCCCGGCCCGGCACCAAGCCGGCGGCCTGCGGGCGCTGCCAGGGGAGCGGCCGGCGGGGCGCGGGCCGGGGGTTCCTGTCGGCCCAGGCGGTGTGCGAGGCCTGCGGCGGCTCGGGGCGTGCGGCGGCACGGGATTGCCCGGGCTGCGCCGGCTCCGGCGCGGTGCCCGCGCGGGAGCGCATCCAGGTCCGGATTCCCGCCGGCGTGGCCCACGGGGCCCGCCTCAGGATCGCCGGGAAGGGGGATGCCGGGGCCCGGGGCACGCCCGCCGGTGACCTGCACGTGGTGGTGCAGGTGGAGCCTCACCCGTTCTTCCGGCGGCGCGGAGACAACATCGAGTGCACCGTGCCGGTGACGGTGAGCGAGGCGGCCCTGGGGGCGCGCATGGAGGTCCCCACCGTGGACGGCAAGGCCATGCTGAGCGTCCCGCCAGGGACCCAGTCTGGCACCCGGCTGCGCATGCGGGGCAAGGGCGCTCCGTCGCTGCGCGGCGGGCGAGGGGATCAGTTCGTGGAGATCCAGGTTGTGGTTCCCGAGCCTGGCGACCCGGAGGTCCGCCGCCTCCTGGAGGAGCTGGCCCGGCGCACACCCCCGGCGGGCCGCCAGCGCCTGTTCGGTGACCCGTGAGCACCCGGGGCGGGGAGGGGCCGGTCCTGCGGATCAGCGGCGTGGCCCGCCGCTACGGCATCCATCCCCAGACCCTCCGGCTCTACGAGCGCCAGGGCCTCCTGAGCCCGTCCCGCTCCCGGGGCAACACCCGCCTCTACACCCGCGCCGATCTGGAGCGCCTCGAGGTCATCTTGAACCTGACGCGGGATCTGGGAGTGAACCTGGCCGGGGTCGAGGTCATCCTCCACATGCGCCAGCGCCTGGCTGCCCTCCAGGGCGCCCTCCGGCAGCTTGCTCTCCGGGGTGGCGAGGGGGTGGGGGAGGCCGGCTCGGGCGCCCTGGTCCCCGTGGACCGCGGCCCCCGGCTGCCAGCCGCAGTGCGTCCTCCCACCCGGACCTGAGCTCCCGTGGCGGTGGACACCGCCCGCCGCTGAAGTATACTGCGCCCTCGCTGCGCGGCGCCTCGCCGCAGGAAGGCCCATGGACGACATCTCACCCAAGGACAGGCGGGAGCGCTCCTCGGAGACTCTCAAGCGCTATCTCCAGGAGATCAGCAAGCTGCCCCGCGTCACCCCCGAGGAGGAGAAGCGCCTGGGGCGTCGCATCGCCAGGGGCGACCGGCAGGCCCTCCGCATCCTGGTGGAGGCCAACCTTCGCTTCGTGGTCTCCTTCGCCAAGCGCTACCGCGGCTGCGGGCTCTCGTTTTTGGACCTGATCAACGAGGGAAACATCGGCCTCATCGAGGCTGCCAAGCGCTTCGATCCGGACAAGAACGTCAAGTTCATCACCTACGCCGTCTGGTGGGTGCGCCAGTCCATCATCCACGCCCTGTCGGACCACAGCGGGGCCTTCCGGCTGCCCCAGAAGCAGGCCAACCTTCTCTATCGCATCGGCAAGGCCGTGAACCAGCTAGCGCTGGAGCTGAAGCGCAAGCCCACCATCGAGGAGATCGCCAAGCGGGTGGAGGTGCCGGTGGAGGATGTGACCGTCCTGATCCAGGTCTCCGAGGAGAACGTGTCCCTCAGCACCCTCATCGACGAGGAGCACGATTTTCACCTGTCGGACAAGCTGGAGCAGAACCAGATCCCCCCGGCCGATCACAACCTCCTCAAGGACTCCATGAAGGAGCTCCTCTACACCGCCCTCACCGAGCTGGACGAGAAGGAGGAGATCATCATCAAGCTGCGCTTTGGCCTGGGCGATCAGGAGCCCAAGACCCTCAAGGAGATCGGCGAGATGCTCGGGCTGTCCCGGGAGCGCATCCGGCAGATCGAGGTGCAGGCGCTGCAGAAGCTCAGCCGGTCCCACCGCTCCCGTCACCTGCGCAGCTATCTGAACTGACCCGCACGTTGCTTGTGGCGCTGGGGTCGGTCTGCTAGACTGGCGCGGGTCTTGCACACCTTTCCGATCGCCGGGCGCGCCATGCCATTCCCAACCGGAGATTGCGACCGCTGCGGCGGCACGGGCTTCGTCATCCGACAGGATGGGCCCTACAGCGCGGCATCGCCGTGCCCGTGCCGCCGCCGGGACCGGGCCGAGCGGCTGCGGGGCGCCGCGGGCATCCCGCCGCGCTACCAGCACTGCGAGCTGGCCAACTACGACCCGGTGGGCCGCACCTCTCCCGCCCGGGCCAGCCGGCAGGCGGCCCTCCGGCGCAGCCTGGAGTACGCCGAGCGCTACCCCGCCCTGGACGTGGGCATCCTGTTCACCGGCCCGTGCGGCGCTGGCAAGACCCATCTGGCCGTGGGGATCCTGCGGCAGCTGGTGCAGGAGTAGGGCACCCGCGGCCTGTTCGTGGACTTCCGTGACCTGCTGCGGCAGATCCAGGAGACCTACAGCCCCTCCAACCCGGTCACTCCCGCCGACGTGCTGCAGCCCATCTTCGCCGCCGAGGTCCTCGTCCTGGACGACCTGGGGGCCTCCAAGATGACCGACTGGGTGCGCGACACGCTGTCCCACATCGTCACCCGGCGCTACAACGAGAACCGGATCACGCTGTTCACCACCAACTACGCCGACCCGGAGCTCCAGGACGGCGGAGCGGCCACGGCCGGGGCGTCACGGGGAGGGGAAACCGCCGCCCGGCCCGAGAGCCTGGCCGATCGCATCGGCGCGCCGCTGCGGTCCCGGCTCCACGAGATGTGCATCGTCATCGACATCCAGGCGGACGATTACCGCCGCATCCGGCAGGCCCAGTTCATCGAGTAGCCATCCGCGGGATCTGGAGGAGCTCATGTCCGACACCGAGGTCGTCATCCTGGGCGGCGCTCGCACCCCCATGACCGAGTTCAACGGCCACCTGTCCGGGCTGGCCGAGACCGAGCTGGGAGCCCACGCGGCGCGGCACGCTCTGGCCCGCAGCGGCGTGGCCGCCGCGGACATCCAGCACACCGTCTTCGGCAACGCCCTGCAGACCTCCGCCAACGCCATCTACGGCGCCCGCCACGTGGCCCTCAAGTGCGGCGTCCCCGAGGACCGCCCGGCCCTCACGGTGAACCGACTGTGCGGGTCCGGCATCCAGGCCATCGTGTCCGCCGGCCACCTCATCCGCCTGGGGGAGGCGGACATGGTCCTGGCGGGCGGCATGGAGAACATGTCCATGGCCCCCTACGTCCTGAGAGGCGCCCGGTCGGGCTGGCGGAACCTGGGCAGCGGGCGCATGGAGGACCTGCTGGTGGCCGCCCTTCATGACAGCCACTGCGGCGCCACCATGGCTGATACCGCCGAGAACCTGGCCGCGGAGCTGGGGATCCAGCGGACCGAGATGGACGCCTACGCCGCGCGCTCCCAGCGCCTGGCCCAGGAGTTCCATGCCTCCGGGCGGGCCGCCGAGGAGATCGTCCCGGTGGAGGTCCCCCAGAAGCGCGGCCCCCTGGTGGTGGAGGACGACGATCACCGCCGCCCCGGGACCACCGAGGAGATCCTGGCCCGCCTGCCCCCGGCCTTTCGCAAGGGTGGCACCATCACCGCCGGCAACGCCTCCGGCATCGTGGACGGCGCGGCCGCGGTGGTGGTCGCCGGCGCGAGGCAAGCGGCGGGCGCCGGCCGGAAGGTGCTGGGACGGGTCCTTGCCCATGCCGTGGTGGGGGTGGAGCCGCGCATCATGGGAATCGGGCCGGTTCCCGCCATCGAGCAGGTGCTGCGCCGTGCGGGTCTCGCCCACCGGGAGATCGACCTTTACGAGATCAACGAGGCCTTCGCGGCCCAGTACCTCGCGGTGGAGCGGCGGCTGGGCCTGGACCGGGAGAAGGTGAACGTCAACGGCGGGGCCATCGCCCTGGGGCACCCCCTGGGCGCCACGGGCACCCGCCTCGTCCTGACGCTGCTGCTGGAGCTGGGCCGGCGCAAGGGCCGCTACGGCATCGCGGCGGCCTGCATCGGCGGCGGGCAGGGGATCGCCTTGCTGGTCCAGGCGGCGGGCTGAGGAGCGGGGGGATGGCATGGTGAGCATGGGCACGGTGGGCGTGGTGGGCTGCGGCCTCATGGGGGCCGGAATCGCCCAGGTGGCGGCCCAGTCGGGCTTGCCCACGGTGGTCCGCGAGGTGGATGCGACGCTGCTGGCGCGGGGCCTGGACCGGGCCCGGGACGGGCTGTCGCGCTGGGCGGAGAGGGAGGGGCTCGCCTCGGAGCGGCGTGACGCGGCCCTGGCCCGCCTCACGGGAACCACCCGGGTGGAGGACCTGGCCCCCTGCGATCTGGTGGTGGAGGCCATCGTGGAGGATCGGGACGCCAAGTTGCGCCTCCTGTCCCAGGTGGACGCGGTCCTGGCTCCGGAAGCCCTCCTTGCATCCAACACGTCATCACTGTCCATCACCGACCTGGCAGCGGCCTGCAGCCGGCCGGAGCGGTTTCTCGGTCTGCACTTCTTCAATCCGGTTCCCCGCATGCCCCTGGTGGAGGTCATCCCCACCCTCAAGACTGCCCCGCAGGTGCAGGCGGCGGGCCTGGAGTTCGTCCGCCGGCTGGGCAAGACCCCCATCGAGGCCGCCGACCGGACCGGCTTCATCGTCAACCGGCTGCTGGTGCCCTACCTGCTGGACGCGGTCCGCGCCCTGGAGCAAGGGCACGGCAGCATCGCCGACATGGACGCCGGCATGCGCCTGGGATGCGGACACCCCATGGGCCCCTTCACCCTGCTGGACCTGGTGGGCCTGGAGACCACCGTGGCCATCGCCGAGATCTTCTTCCAGGAGTTCAGGGAGCCCCGCTTCGCCACGCCGCCGCTTCTGCGGCGCATGGTCCTGGCCGGCTACCTGGGCCGCAAGTCCGGGATGGGGTTCTACGACTACTCCGGGGAGACTCCCGTCCCCAACGAGCATCTCTGGAAGCCAGGAGGACGCGCCTGATGAGCGAAGCCAACGTGCTGTTCCAGGTGGCCGACCGGCTGGCCACCCTG
>JBFGDW010000180.1:0-7076 GCA_041580435.1 Candidatus Polarisedimenticolia bacterium
ACCGCTTCCATCGCATCGGCCGCGACGCCGGCCTCAGCCCGCTGGAACGCCTGGAGGTGCACGGCGATCTGGCGCGCTGCGAGCACTTGTTCGTTCCCGGCGAGGAGCAGGTGGCCTGGGCGGTATCCCGGTGAGCGGGCGCGGCGCGCGCGGGAGCGCCGGCATGGGGAGCGCCGGCAGGGCAGGCGCCGCCGGCCGGGCCGCCCGGGGAGCGGGGGTGGCCCTCCTGCTGGTGGCGGCCCACTGCGCCGGGGCGGACCTGGACCTGCGCGTCGAGACGCCCCAGGAGCGGCAGGTGCTGCAGCGGGATGCCGCCGGTGGCGCCGACGTGGAGGTGCGCGGCACGTTGGGTGGGGAAGAGGGGGAGATCCGTGCCGTGCTCCCCGATGGCAGCGCCACCCCGTGGCACCCGCTGGAGCTGACGGCGGCGGCGCAAGGGCCCGCCGCCCCCGGGCGGAGTGCGTTCAGCGCTCGCCTCCGGCTCCCCGCCGGCGGCTGGCACCGCCTGGAGGCGCGCACGGCAGGCGGTGCACCGCGCACGGTGGTGGAGCGGGTCGGGGTGGGCGAGGTGTTCGTGGTGGCCGGGCAGTCCAATTCAGCCAACAGCAGCGAGTGGCGCATGCCCGGCGTCAACGACAGGCTGTCGGCGTTCGACGGCCAGCGCTGGAGCCGGGCGGCGGACCCCATGCCCGGTGTGCAGGACGGATCCCGCGGCGGCAGCCCCTGGCCCATCTTCGGCGACATGATCCAGCGGGCGCTGGATCTGCCGGTGGCCATCGCCTCCACCGGCTTCGGCGGCAGCTCGGTGGCGGACTGGCAGCCCAATGCGCCGCCTGTGAGCACCCACGTCCCCCACTCTCTCTACCCCGGGCTGCGGCGCCGGGTCGAGGCCCTTGGCGAGGTGCGGGCCGTGCTGTGGCACCAGGGAGAGAAGGACGCTCTCCTTGGGCGAGAGACCGGCTCCTACGTGAGTCTGTTCCTCAACCTGAAGCAGACCCTGGACCGGGATGCCGGCCGGGAGATCCCCTGGGTGGTGGCGCGGGTCAGCTTCCTGCCCCGCCTGGACCCGGGGGCCATGGAGGCGGTGCGCCGGGCCCAGGAGCGCCTCTGGCGCCAGGGGCACGCCCTGCCCGGGCCGTCCACCGACGAGCTCCAGGGAGACCTCCGCGGCCCCGACCACATCCATTTCTCCGACAGGGGGCTGCGCGTGCACGCCGAGCTGTGGTTCGCCGCCGTCTGGTCCGGGCTGTTCGCACCGAGGCCCGGGGAGGCGGTGATGCCGGAGGATTCCGGTCTCGCCGCCGGCCATCCTGGTGGGAGACCCTAGGGAGCGGCCGTCATGCGGATCTCGTCGCGGCCCAGGTCCCGGCGCGTCCGGTCGGACCCCACCTGCACCGGCGCCAGCCACTCCACGTCCTCGTCCTCCCCCACCAGGCGGGCATAGATGAGGTAGCGGCCCGGCGGGACGGCGTCGAGGGTGTAGAACCCACGGTCGTCGGCCCGGGTGCTGGCCACTGCTGCGGCCCGCGCCGCGGCCTCGTGCCGGCCGTGGACCTGGGCCGCCAGCCGGCTCCACTCGGCCAGCACTCCCTCTCGCTCGGCCATGAGCCGGTCGTGGTCCTGCACCGCCTTGCTGAAGCTGTCCTGGGTCATGGCCCGGTCGGCGCGCCGCTTCAGGTCGTCGGCCTCGTCGGCCAGCGCCACCAGGCGCGCGACGTCCTCCTCCTCCTCACCGCCACCGTCCAGGACCGTGTCCGGGGGGAGCAGCACCACCATCGCGCCGGCGGCCGGCTGCTCCCGCCCCCGGCGCCGAGGCACGAGAATGGTCCCCTCCAGCACGGCCGAGGCGATGGCCCCGGAGGATGAAGCCGCCACGCCGGGTGCTGCGGCCGCGGGGGTGCCGCTGCCTGCGGCGGGTGCTCTCTCCGCGCTGTCTGCTCGCTCCGCGGCGCCCGCTGCGGCTCCCTGCGGTGCGGCTGGGCCACCGGCCGCGGCCAGGGCGGCCGCCGGGATCCACCCCTCCGCCTGCACCAGGACCCACCCCTCCTGCTCGGCCAGGACGCGGACCGGCGTGCCCACCCCCAGCGAGCCGTCGGGCGGTCCGCCCGGCGTGGCGTGCAGGGGAGTGGCGGCGTCCAGCCGCGGCGGGGCGTCGCTCGCCTGCAGGCCGCCTAGCAGGAGCGCCGCGCCGCCCGCCGCCGCCAGCAACCGGTGTCGTCTCGGATGGGTCATGAGAGCGCCTCCACACCGGACTCGCCGCCGGCGCGCTGCCGCAGCGCCCGGCGGGCGATGCGGGTGATGAGCAGGGTGACCGCCACGGTGGCGGCCAGCCCGATCCACTTGAGGGTACTCCGCGCCCAGTCCACCCTCCCGGTGGCGGCCTCCGCCACCTCGGCGCCGGCGGCGCCCAGGTAGACGTACAGCAGCGTCCCAGGGAGCATGGCCAGCCACGAGGCGGCCACGTACGGCCAGAACCCCACCGCCGTCAGGCCGTAGGCGTAGTTGAGCAGGTTGAACGGGAAGGCCGGGCTGAGGCGGGTGAGGGCCACGATCTTCCACCCCTCGCGTCCCACCGCCGCATCGATGGCGGCGAAGCGCGCGTTTCCCTCCACCCAGCGTGCCACCCGCGCCCGGAGCAGGTAGCGCGCCACCAAAAACGCCAGGGAGGCCCCCAGCACCGAGCTCACCGACACCACCACCGTCCCCAGCACCACCCCGTACGCGGCGCCAGCGCCCACGGTGAGGGGCCAGGCCGGGACGAACAGCACGGTGAGCAGGGCGTAGGCCGCAACGTACAGGGCGATCCCCGCGGGTCCCAGGCCGGTGATCCACGCGCGCAGCCGGGTGACGACCCCCGCGCCGGAGGCCTTCGTCGTGCCGGCTCCCGCCAGGGCGGCATCCGGTAGCACGGCGGCGTTCAGGGACCAGTCGTAGTCCAGGAAGGCCAGCGGCGGCGAGCCGCCGGCGTCGGCGATGAAGGACGCCACCTCCTCCCGGGTGTAGCGAGCCACGAAGGCCGGGATGGACCCGGCCCGGGGTGACCACCCCTCGGCGGTGAAGTCGCCGCCGTACCAGTCGAAGTAGCGCGACAGCAGGAGGATGCCGCTCTCCACCCGCACCTGCCGGGGGTCGGACAGGAAGGCGCGGCTGCGCTCCTCGAGCTGCTCCTCCAGGCCGGCGCCATGGTAGGCCCAGCCGGGCAGCGGCGCGCAGGAGAGGGAGGCGCAGTTGACGGCGAAGTGGATGCGCGGGTCCTTGAAGAAGGGGCGCAGCAGCGAGTGCTCGATCTCGTCGAGGGTGAGGGGATGGCCACCCACGGTGTGCCGGGTCCCGGTCCAGACGCCGTCGATCTCACGGATGCTGGACACGGTGGGATGCTCCAGGATGGCCCGGACGGTGAGGGCGTTGTAGGCGTTGATGAGGAGCGCCTTGAGCTCGTCGGGGGCCAGGCGGGCCAGGTCCGCGGCGGCCACCCGCTCCAGGTAGCCGTCCAGCTCCCCCCGGCGCCTCTGAAAGAACCGGTAGTCCACCAGCCCGTCCCGGGTGCCCCCGGCCAGGAGCCGGTCCCAGGCGGCGTGGTCGAACCGCTCCTCTCCCGCCTCGAGAGACGCCCTCACCGCCTCGGCCACCGGCCCGCGGGCCGGGACGCTGGCCGGAGCGCTGCAGGCCACGGCCAGGGCCGCCAGCCCGGGCAGGAGCAGGCTCACCCGGAGCCTACCCCCGGGACGATCCCTGGCGCTGTCCTTGGTCTGTGCCTGGTCCACGTCCGGTGTCAACCTCCCGGATGGGCGCGGTCTTCCACCGGGTTCTCAGATGACGTTCTTCTCGTCCAGGAGCTTCCCCTCCCGCACCCGGGTGGGGGAGAGCACCGACACGTCGATGGTGGAGGCCGCGCCGTCCAGGATCATCTCGCTGATGACGGTCCCCACCGCCGGGGCGTGCATGACGCCGTGGCCCGAGAACCCCCCGGCCAGGAGGAAGTTGGGGCGCTCGGGGAACGGCCCCAGGAGGGCGTGGTGATCCGGGGTGATGTCGTAGAGCCCGGCCCACCCCTTGCCGATCTGGGCGTTCTCCAGCGTGGGGACCCGGTGCAGGGCGTGCTCCAGGATGGTGGGGAGGTAGTCCCAGTCCAGGGTGGTGTTGAAGCTGGGGGGCTCGTCCTTGTTGGCCAGGCCGATCATGAGCCCCTCCCCCTCCTGGCGGAAATAGAAGCCGGTGGCCATGTCGATGGTCAGCGGCACCAGGTTGGGGGACAGGGAGAACTTCTCGGTGATGAACAGCATCCGCCGGTAGGGCAGCGCCGGCACGTCCACGCCGGCCAGCTCGCCCATGGCCTTCAGGTGCGGGCCGGTGGCGTTGACCACCCAGCCGCACGGGATGGCCCCGCCTGGCGTCTCCACCGCCGTGATCCTGTCGCCATCCAGCTTGAGGCCGGTCACCGGCGAGCGGGTGCGGACCTCCACGCCCAGGTCCCGGGCCCGCAGGTTGTATCCCAGGCAGATGGACGAGGGGTCCACGTAGCCGTCGCGCTGGTTGAACGCCCCGCAGACCACGTCCTCCACGTTGAGATCCCGGACCTTCTCCGTGCACTGGGCCGGCGTGACCAGCCGGCTCTGCACCCCCAGGCTGTTCTGGAGGGCCACGTTCTGCTCCAGGGCCGCCGCCAGCGCCTTGCCGGAGGCCAGGAACAGGTAGCCAGCCTGCTTGTAGTCGATGTCCTGGTCCATCTCCTCCTTGAACCGGGCGAAGACGTCCAGGGAGTACCTGGACATCCGGATGTTGATCTCGGAGGTGAACTGCTCCCGGACCCCGCCGGCGGAGTAGGCGGTGGCGCCGCTGCCGATGCGCTTGTCCTTCTCCAGGACGACGACCTTGCCGGCCCCGCGCCGGGCCAGGTGCCAGGCGATGGAGTTGCCGATGATCCCGGCGCCGATGATGACCACATCCGCCGATTCAGCCACGGGTGATCTCCCTGGCAGGCGGGTGGGGTGCCCCGGCGGCCGCGCACGCCTCGTCGGGGCCGAAGACCCACTCGGGCGCGCCGCCGTCGGCGAAGAACTCCTTCTTCCAGACGGGCAGGCGCCGCTTGATCTCCTCGATGGCGGCGGCGCAGCACGCCAGCGCCTCCCGCCGGTGAGGGGCGGCCACCGCCACCAGCACCGAGATCTCGCCCACCGCCAGGGTGCCGGTGCGGTGCACCAGCGCCATGCGCCCCACGGCGTGCCTGGCGGCCAGGTCGGCGCCGATGCGGCGCAGCTCCTCCAGGGCCATCTCCGGGTAGGCGTGATACTCCAGGTGATCCACCGGCCGGCCCTGGTGGTGGTCCCGGACCTGTCCGGCGAAGGTGGCCACGGCCCCGTCCGAGTTCCGGGCCACCTCGGCCGCCAGCGCCGCCGCGTCGATGGGCGCCGTCACCATGCGGCAGATGATCCCCGGCTCCACCTGCTCATCCTCCCGACACCGGGGGGAAGATGGCCACCTCGTCCCCCTCGGACAGCGGTTGCTCCTGTGGCGCGTGGCGCCTGTTCACCGCCAGCAGGGGGGTGAACCCGGGCGCCGCCAGGCGCCCATGGCGGGCCGCCGCCGCCGCCAGGGCGCCACCGGCGGTGGCCCCCGCCGGCAGCTCCAGGGTCTCCTGGGAGCATCCGGTGATCTCCGCCACCAGGGCAAAATAGCGCACCTTGACCTTCACCTGCCCGCCCCCTTCCCGGCACCGCCAGGGCCGGCGTAGTGCAGGACCAGCTCCACCAGGCCGCGCACCGCCTCGGCCGCCTCGGCCAGGGAGCGCGCCGTGAGGAAGGCGGGGGCGTAGACCAGGCGCCGCTCGGCGTCCACCAGCAGCGGCGTGGAGGGGGTGCCGGCCCGCTCGGGCAGCAGCGGCGTGTCCACCAGGCCGGGCAGCAGGAAGTTGGCCACGCTCATGAGGCCCACCGGCTTGCCCGCCTCCAGGCAGTGGGCCAGGAGCCGCCGCACCTCCGGCCGGAGCTCGCGCCGGACGCCGGGCTGCAGGTAGCCCGTGGCCAGGTTCTTCACCGCGCCGCCGCCCCCCGGGATGATGAGCGCGTGCAGCCGCTCCGGAGGCGTCTCCTCCAGGGGCTCCACCCGCCCGTGGGTGAGGCGGGCCGCCTCGGACAGGATGCCGCGCATGGCCCCCTCCACCTCGTCGCCGGTGGCGTGATCCACCACGTGCATCTGGTGGCCCGCCGGGGCCAGGGGGAGGGCCCGTGCCCCTTGCCGCTCCAGCTCCAGCAGGGTCAGGATGGCCTCGGCGGGATCGGTGCCGTCATGGCTGCCGCACCCCGCCAGCAGCACGCCGACCCGGGTGAGGGGGGCGGCCACGGCCCCTCAGGCCAGCAGGGCCAGGGCGTCGGCCACCACCCGCCGGGCGCAGGCCTCCAGGGGCTCGTCCATCACGGCGCCGGCGGCGTTCTTGTGGCCGCCGCCGCCGTACGCCGTCGCCAGGGCGTTGACGTCGTGGCGTGGGCGCGAGCGCAGGGAGATCTTGGTGCGGCCCGGACCCTCCTCGCGGAACAGCAGGCCGATCTCCACCCCCTCCATGGCAAGGAGGTGGACGATGATGTCGCCGGTGTCCTCATCCTCGGCCCGGCATTCGGCCACCAGATCCGCCGGGATGGAGACCCAGGCCAGCCGGCCGCCGGCCTCCAGCTGCAGGCGCTGCAGTCCCGCCGCCAGCAGGCGCACCCCGGCGGGGGTGTTGCGCTCGTTGAGCTCGTGGTAGACCCGCATGGGGTCCACCCCCAGGTCCAAGAGGTCCGCCACCATGCGGTGGATGCGGCCGGTGGTCTTGGGGTACCGGAAGCCGCCCGTGTCGGTCCAGATGGCGGTGTAGAGGGACTCGGCCATGCTCCGGTCCAGCGTCCCGCCCAGCTCCAGGATGCAGTCGTGGATCATCTCGCCGGTGGCGCACGCGTTCCGGTCGATGAGGTTCAGCTTCCAGAAGCCGTTGCGAACCAGGTGGTGATCGATGCAGACCGTGGTCCCTCGAGCGGCGCGGACGTCGTCCTCCACCGGACCGAGCCGGCTCACTGACGAGTTGTCCACCGTGAAGATGAGGT
>JBFGDW010000181.1:0-6786 GCA_041580435.1 Candidatus Polarisedimenticolia bacterium
CTGTTCCGGGTGCGGCATGGGCGATGGCCACCGGTTTACTTGTGGCGCCGGGGCCAACCGTGGCAGGATGAGGGCAACATCGGGAAGGTTACCCCGGGGGTGACCTCATGCCCATCACACATACCGTCGAGCCCGAGAACTGCCTGGTGAAGCTCTGCGTCAGCGGCCGGCTGACCGTGGTCGAGTCGCTGGCGGCTGTGGACGAGGTGGTGGCCGATCCGCTGTTCGAGCCCGGCTATGGCATCCTGTCGGATCACCGGGCCATCGAGGAGCCGGCCACGCCGGAGCTGATCCGCGCCATGATCGGCCACATGCAGGCGCGGGCCGCCGCGCTGGGGGCGGCGCGGATGGCGGTGATCGTCTCCCATCCCGCGTCCTTCGGCATGATGCGCATGCTCCAGGCCCGGGCCGAGGGGATCGGTCTGCCGGTGCGCATCTTCAAAGACGAGACCGCGGCCCGGAGATGGCTGGCAACGCCAGCGTGATGCCGCAGCCCGGGCGGCCGCCTCAGACGGTGGCGCCGCCGCAGGAGGAGCCGGCCCCGGCGGTGCAGCCGTAGCAGTGGCGGCCCGTGACCACCCGCCGGGTCGACAGGCAATCCAGGTCGAAGTCACGGATATGGGCCGGAGCGCCGCCGGCCACGGTGAGGTCAAGCATCTGGTTGAAGTCGCAGTCGAACAGCCGGCCGTCCCAGCCCACCGACAGCGTGGTGCGGCACATGACGCCGGCCACGGCGGCGGGATTGAAGGCACGCACCAGCCGCTGCATGTACGCCTCGTAGTTGCCCGAGGCCAGCAGGAACTCCAGGAAGCGGCTGATGGGCATGTTGGTCAGGGTGAGGAGGTTGTTGAACACCACGCCGTGGCGGCGCTCCAGTTCCCGGCGGGTGTCGCGCTCCAGCGCCGCCTGTGAGGGTGGCAGGAAGGCGCCCACCGGATTGGTCACCAGGTTCAGGACCAGCCCGGTGCCAGGGCGGCCGTACCCCAGGCCGTTGAGCAGGCGCAGCGCCGTGATGGAGCGCGCGAACACACCGGCGCCGCGCTGGCGGTCGGTCTCCTCGGCCCGGTGGTAGGGAAGGGACGCCACCACCTCCACCTGGTGACGGGCCAGGAACTCGGCCAGGTCGCGCTGAGAGGGGAGCAGGAGCACCGAGAGGTTGCACCGGTCCAGGACCCTGCGCCCGAGCTGGCGGGAGCGCTCCACCAGCCAGCGGAAATGGGAATTCAGCTCGGGGGCGCCGCCCGTGATGTCCACGGTGGGGATGGCGGTGCGGGCCAGGACCTCCATGCAGGCCTCGGCGGTCTCCCGGCTCATGGACTCGGTGCGATCAGGCCCTGCGTCCACGTGGCAGTGGCGGCAGGTCTGGTTGCAGAGCTTCCCCACGTTGATCTGGAGGACCTGAATCTCCGTGGCGGCCAGGGGCGGCAGGCCGGCCCGGGCCACGCGCTCGGCGAAGGCCGGGATCGCTCCGGTGGCCTCGAGACGGCGCACCTGGGCCGCGGGGAGGGCCAGCGGATCCCGCCGGCGGGCAAGGCTCAGGGCCGGTGTGGTGGAGGAGGGCATGGCGCGCGCTCCGCGGGGCGGGCTACATCCTCAGCCGGCCGGCGATCTTGCGCATCTGCACCCCGTGCACCAGCGAGGCGCCGCCCCGGATGGCCGCGGCCACATGCACCGCCTCGGTCATCTGGTCCATGTTGGACCCCTGCTCCAGGCAGGAGCGGGTGTAGGCGTCGATGCAGTAGGGGCA
Organism: Candidatus Polarisedimenticolia bacterium; assembly: GCA_041580435.1. Classification (GTDB taxonomy): domain Bacteria; phylum Acidobacteriota; class Polarisedimenticolia; order SMYD01; family SMYD01; genus JBFGDW01. The sequence goes on from JBFGDW010000181.1 coordinate 1,748, forward strand.
CTGGACGGCGTGGGCCACGCCCAGGGCAATGAGGGCCTTTTCCCGCTGGGAGAGGGCGCCTTCCTGGAACACCGCCTCGTACCAGGCGAAGAACTTCTCCCCCAGCTCGGGGGCGTGGGCGCCGATCTCGCCGAAGCGTCCGAGATCCTCGGGATGATAGTAGGGGTCGTGGGCCATGAGCTGCCTCCGCGTGGAGCATAACATGGGCCCTCGCGCGCCTGTTCCCGCCCCGGGGCTTCCCGGGGGCCCTTTTCACCCCACGTCGGCGGCGATCGCGGTACCTTTGGGGCTCCATGCCCATCTCGAGGATCAGGAAGTGGTTCGTGGCGTCAGCCGTGCTGACCACCCAGGCGTCGGGCCTGCCGGCGGCAGCCGGCGTGTCCGCCACAACCGGCCTTCCTCAGGCGCCGAGCGTATCCACGGAGAGCCGGTCCTGGGAAGGGAAGGTCCATCCCAGGGCGCTGGCCGACACCGCAGCCGGCCAGGGGGAGTTCCTGGTCTACCTGGTGAGCCAGGCCGACCTGCGTGGCGCCGCAGCCCTGCGCGACAAGGCGGCGCGCGGCCGGTGGGTGCACCGCAGCCTCACCCGCCTCGCCGGCCGGACGCAGGCGCCGGTTCTCCGGCTGCTGGAGGGGCTGGGCGCCGAGCACCGCTCCTTCTGGATCGCCAACATGATCTGGGTGCGGGGGCCGCGGCCCGTGCTGGAGGCGGTGGCCCGGCGCGCCGATGTGCTGCGGGTGGATCCCAACCCCGGGATCCAGATGGAGGCGCCGGCGCCGGGCGCCGAGGGGGCCGCGGCCACTGCGGGCGTGGAGTGGAACCTGGTCCAGGTGGGGGCCGACATGGTCTGGTCCCAGGGGTTCACGGGCCAGGGGGTGGTCATCGGCGGCCAGGACACCGGGTACCAGTGGAGCCATCCGGCGCTGCGGGACAGGTACAGGGGGTGGGACGGCGCCGCCGCCGACCACGCCTACAACTGGCACGACGCCATCCACAGCGGCGGCGGCGTGTGCGGCGCCGATGCCCCGGCGCCCTGCGACGACGATCTCCACGGCACCCACACCATGGGGACCATGGTGGGGGACGACGGTGGCGTCAACCGCATCGGCATGGCGCCTGGGGCGCGCTGGATCGGCTGCCGGAACATGGATCAGGGGTTTGGAACCCCGGCCACCTACGCCGAGTGCTTCCAGTGGTTCGTGGCTCCCACGGACCTGGCCGGCAACAACCCCGATCCGGCCCGCGCGCCCGACGTCATCAACAACTCCTGGGCCTGCCCCCCCTTCGAGGGGTGCGCCGCCGACACTCTCAAGACGGTGGTGGAGAACACCCGTGCGGCGGGGATCGTGGTGGTGACCAGCGCCGGCAACGAGGGGAGCGCCTGCGAGTCCATCTTCTGGCCGCCTGCCATCTACGAGGCCTCCTTCAGCGTGGGGGCCACCGACGCCACCGACACCATCGCTTCCTTCAGCAGCCGTGGCCCGGTCACCGTGGACGGCAGCGGCCGCCTCAAGCCGGACGTGACCGCACCGGGGGTGGGGGTGCGCTCCAGCGTGCCGGGCGGGGGATACGCCGCCTTCAGCGGCACCAGCATGGCCGGGCCCCACGTGGCCGGCCAGGTGGCGCTGCTCCTGTCGGCGCGGCCCGACCTCCGGGGCCAGGTGGATGTCATCGAGGCGATCCTGCGGGATTCGGCCCTGAAGCTGGGCACCAACCAGGTCTGCGGCGGCATCCCCGCCAACCAGGTCCCCAACCCGGTGTACGGCCATGGCCGCGTGGATGCGGCGGCCATGCTGGCCGGAGACGCCGACGGCGACGGCACGTCCAATCTCGCCGACTGCGCCCCGGCGGACGCCGGGCTCTGGACCGTGCCGGATGCGGCGCGGAGCCTGTCCCTGGGCGGCGTCGCCGGGGAGGAGCTGTCCTGGTCCCCTCCGGAGGGGACCGGTGGCGCCGGGCCGCCCGTCTACGACGTCCTCCGCGCCGGCAGCCCGGCGGACTTCGGAGCGGCGGCGTGCGTGGCCAGCGGCCTGGCGGGGACGTCCCTCACCGTTCCGGCTCTCCCGGTGGCCGGCGTCCTGAGCTACCTCATCCAGGCCCGCAACGCCTGCGGCGCCAACGCCGGCGCCGGCTCCTCCGGCACGCCCCGGGCGGGAAGAGCCTGCCCGTGACCCGCCCTGCACGCGACGTGCTGGTGTGAAATAATGCGCGCCCGCCCGAGGTTCCGGCGGGCAGAGGGAATGCCTGATGACCGAGCTGAGAACCAAGTATGCCGTGGGACAGCTGGTTCACCACCGCCTGTTCCAGTACCGGGGCGTGGTGGTGGACGTGGACGCCGAGTTCTCCCTCAGCGACCAGTGGTACGACGAGGTGGCCCGGTCGCGCCCGCCCCGGGACCAGCCGTGGTACCGGGTGCTGGTGGATGGCAGCGATGAGGTGACCTACGTGGCCGAGCGCAACCTGGAGGCGGACGACACGGGCATCCCCATCGAGCATCCGCTCCTGGGGGAGTTCTTCAACGAGTTCCGCCAGGGGTACTACAGCGACACCCGCAGCGTGAACTAGAGACTGCCGCCGCCGCTCAGATGGCGTCGGCCCGCCAGGCCTCCTCCAGCCGCCCCCTGGACCCGGATGCCAGATCCCGCCAGCGCTCCAGGGGCAGGCTCACCCGGATCAGGGTCGCCGGAGAGAGTCCAACCCGCTGGCCGGTGAGCTGCTGGACCAGCTCCTCCAGCCCCGGATTGTGAGCCACCACCAGGACGCAGGCCGCGTCTCCGGGGAGCTCACGCAGGACCTCCACCATCACCGCCGGCCCGGCGCCGTACAGGCTCCAGAGCTCGGTGACATCGTCACCGGCGCCGGCCACCGCCCTGGCCGTGGCACGGGCACGCTCGGCGGCCGAGGCCAGGATGAGGTGGGGCTTGAGCCCCTGCCGCTCCAGGTAGCGCGCCACCGCCTCGGCCTGCAGGCGGCCGCGGTGGCTCAGGGGCCGATCGTGGTCGGCCATGTGGGAGCTGCCGTCGAGGGCCTGGGCGTGGCGGAGGAGGAGGAGGGTCTTCAACGTCCGATGGGTCTCCACCCACAGGATCCACCATCCCTCCGCCCAGGGAAAGAGGACCCCGGTCTCGCGGGCTCACGGCCCGGCCGGGCGGCCACAAAGAAAAGGGCCGCCGGCGGTTCGCCAGCGGCCCCGCTGATCCTGCCAGGATCCAGACTAGTTCTGGGCCACGTCCACGGCGGCGTGATCCAGCATGTGCCGCCCCACCCAGGCCGCCAGGACCTCCTCGGGGAGGACGCCCAGCTCCACGGTGACATCCTTCTTGTACTCACCACGGGCCACGGTGTAGGTGACCTTGTTCCCGGGCTTCATGGTCTCGTACTGGGCCTTCAGGGCGGTCTCGTTCTTCTCGCCCAGGGCCACGCCGTTCATGGCCACCATCCGGTCGCCTGCCTTCAGGCCGGCGCGCTCGGCGGGGCTGTCGGGGATGACGCGGGTCACCGTCAGGGCGCCGGTGGCCTCGTCCTTCTTCATCTCGATGCCCACCCAGCCCTTGTTCTTCATCTTGGCGGCCATCATGTTGAGGCAATCCTGGGTTCCGGCCGAGCACTTGGCGTGACCCTCGCCGGCGACGGCCGGCACGGTCAGGACCAGGGCGGCCAGCATGGACAGCAGCAGGCTCTTCTTCTTCATGAGACAACTCCCTTGCAGGGGGGGCGCGGCGGCCTCGGGGCCCGGTCCGCGTCCCGGGTTTGACCGGTGCGATCCTCCGAACCGATGTGGACTGTACGCCGGTGCCGCGTAAATGTCATGACGGTGGGGTAAAAACGGGTCAAAGATGTCAAGGAGCTGTAAAGGCTCGCCGTGCCGCGCCGGTCGCGGCCCCCGGTGGGGTATATTTCCAGGGAACCGGCACCCCGCCCCCGGGGCGCCGGCCATCCAGAGGAGCAGTTGACGCGCAAGGTGCTCATCGTGGAGGACGACGAGGCCATGGCCGTGGCCCTGTCCGACGGCTTCCGCTACGAGGGGTTCGAGGTGGCGGTGGCGCGGGACGGCGCCGCCGGTCTGCGCATGGCCACCCAGGACGCGCCCAACCTCATCGTGCTCGACGTCATGCTGCCCAGGATCACGGGCCTGGATATCTGCAAGAAGCTCCGTAAGGACGGGAACGGCGTTCCCATCATCATGCTCACCGCCCGGGGCCAGGAGATCGACAAGGTCCTGGGGCTGAAGATCGGCGCCGACGACTACATCACCAAGCCGTTCAGCTTCATGGAGCTCATGGCCCGGGTGGAGGCGGTGCTGCGCCGGTCCGACGACGGCAAGCCGGCCATCGATCACTACGCCTTCGGCGACGTCAAGCTGGACTTCAAGAAGGGTGAGGCGAGCAAGGGCGGCCGGCCGGTGGAGATGTCCCCGCGGGAGTTCCGGCTGCTCCAGTACATGGTGCAGAACAAGGGGGAGGTCCTGAGCCGGGACCAGCTCCTCACCGCGGTCTGGGACTACGAGAGCACCCCCTTCACGCGCACGGTGGACATGCACATCGCCAAGCTGCGCAAGAAGATCGAGGACGAGCCCGCCGACCCCAAGTACATCATCACCGTGCACCGGATGGGCTACAAGTTCACCGCCTGACCCGGTGAGCGCTCCCACCTGAGCTCATGAGCGCGTCCGCCTGAGCCATGAGCGCCTTTGCCCCGCCACCTGGACCCCGGCTCACCTGCGACCTCATCATCCGCATGGGCGGCGACCCGGGGCGCGTTGTGCTCATCCGGCGCCGGAACCCACCTCCAGGATGGGCGCTGCCGGGAGGATTCGTGGACGAGGGGGAGACGGTGGAGGCGGCGGCGGTGCGCGAGGCGCGGGAGGAGACGGGTCTCGTGGTTCGCCTGCTGCGCCAGTTCCACACCTACTCGGCGCCGGACCGGGATCCCCGGGGCCACACGGTGAGCGTGGTCTTCCTGGCCGAAGCCCACGGGACGCCCCGGGGTGCCGATGATGCCGCCGAGGCCCGCATCTTTGCCCTGGACGCCCTGCCGGC
>JBFGDW010000182.1:0-6771 GCA_041580435.1 Candidatus Polarisedimenticolia bacterium
ACGATCCCCTGGTGGACGGCATCGATCTCATCGGCCGGGACATTGTCACGGCGGTCTACGCGCGCCGCCAGCTCGAGCACAAGATGACCACCTTCTGGTTCAACCACTTCAACACCGACTGGGACAAGGTGGCCGAGTTCTTCGAGGCCAAGTTCCCGGACTGCAACACCAGCTCCGACCCGGCCTGCGACGCCGACTTCCCGGCCCGGGCCCACCAGGTGGCCGCCATCCTGGTGGACCGGGACATTGCCCGCTTCCGGGACCTGGCCTTCAACGGCAACTTCCGCGAGATGCTGGAGGCGGCAACGCTGAGCGCGGCCATGCTCCTTTACCTGGATCTGCACCTGAGCGTGGCGCTGGCGCCCAACGAGAATCAGCCCCGTGAGCTGCTGGAGCTCCACGCCATGGGGGTCGACGCCGGCTACACCCAGCTAGACGTGGAGGAGCTCTCGCGCCTTATGACCGGCTGGACGGTCTGCCTCAAGAACACCACCGACGTGGACAACCCCCTGGCGCCATGCCACATCAACTACTGGGAGGCGGTCCCGGGGCGCACCTGGACCACCAACTTCGACATCAGCCGCCATGACTGCACCCCCAAGACGCTCTTTGCCGGGACGCCCTACGAGGTCAACTTCCCCGGCACGTCCACCTGCTCAACCACCGCCGACGCCACCGCCGCCCTGGCCGAGCTGGACCAGGCCCTGGACGCCATCGCCGCCCATCCGGCCACCCCCGCCTTCATCTCCGGCAAGATCGCCGAGCTTCTCCTCAGCGACGAGCCCACCCCTGAGATGGTCGCCGGCCTGGTGACGGCCTGGAACAACGGCGGCAACCCCCAAGGGGTGGGCGACCTGCGCGAGGTGACCCGGGCCGCCGTCATGAGCCCCTTCTTCCTCAACCCGGGGCTGGCCGGCCGCAAGGTGAAGACGCCCTACGAGCAGTTCGTGAGCGGCCTGCGTGCGGTGCGGGGGAGCACCGACGGGCTCCAGGAGATCCTGGCCTCCCTCACCGAGGCGGGCCAGGTGCCGTTCTTCAACGAGATCCCCACCGGCTACTCGGAGCGTGGCGGCGACTGGATCAGCACCGGGCTCACGCTGGTGCATCAGAACTGGGGGATCAAGCTGGGCACCTACCCGCTGTCCACCAACTTCAGCTCCCAGCCGGTGCCACTCCTGAACGCCAATGGAATCTCCACCGCCCCGGGCAACGCCCCGGCCATCGTGGACTTCTTGGGCCAGATCCTCTTCGGCGGGAACATGACTCCCGCCGAGCGCCAGGCGGCCATCAACTACCTCAACACCGACGACACGGGCACACCTAGCCCCTACGACGACGCCCGCATCCGCGAGGTGGTGGGGCTCATGCTGGGCTATCCCAACTTCCAGGAACAGTGATGGGGAGGCGGCCATGACAGACGACAATCCCTGCTCCTGCTCCCGCCGCTCCTTCCTCCGCGGCAGCGGCCTGACCCTGGCGGGCTTCGGGCTCTCGTCCCTGTTCCCCACGGCCTTCATCCGCCACGCCATGGCAGCCACCGTGGGTGACGAGCGCCTGCTGTTCATCTTCCTCAGGGGCGGCAATGACGGCATCAACTCGGTCATCCCCCACGGGGATCCCGACTACAATGCCACCACCCGCGGCACCATCTACATCCCGCCGGGCAGCGCCATCAACCTCAACGGCTTCGCCTCGTTCCATCCGGCCCTTGCCCCCATGATGGACGCCTTCAACGCCGGCGAACTGGCGGTGATCCACCGGGTCGGCTATCCCAACCAGAGCCAGTCCCACTTCCATGGGCAGCGCGTCTGGGAGAACGGCAAGCCCAACGAGCCCACCCTGTTCCAGGGCTGGCTGGCGCGGTTCATCTTCGAGCACGCCCTGCAGTTCCCGGGAGAGCTGCCCGCCCTGACCGTGCAGCCCCAGGCGCCCATCATCATGCGCGGCACCGCGGGGGTGTACGCCAACATCTCCGACCCGGGGGGGTTCTACGACATCGCCGGCCCCAAGCAGACCAAGCTCATCTCCGCCTGGCGCAACGTGTTCAGTCAGTTCCAGGACACCAGCGGCCTGCAGCCCTACCGGCCCCTCCTTGCGGCCAGCGGCATCCGCCTCATGGATACCCTGGCGGAGTACGAGTCGTGGGATCAGGCCAACTGGCACCCCAAGGATCCGGACAACCCGACCCAGTTCCTCTTCCCGGTGAGCCAGGCCACCAACCCCGTGGACCCGGGCGGTCCCAACGGACGGAAGTTCTCCGCCGAGTCGTATGCCTTCTTCACCAACCTGAAGGTGGCGGCACTGGCCCTGCTGGAGACCACGGGAACCGTGGACCTCACACGCGTGGCCGGCACCGAGATGCAGGGGTTCGACCTGCACGTGCGGGCGGGCACCACCGGCGGCCGGCAGGCCGAGCTGCTGAGCTGGCTGGCCTACGGCATGCGCTCCCTGCGCATCGTCCTCTCCGGGGCGGCCATCGACACGCGCACCTATCCTGCCATCTGGAACAAGACCACCGTCATCACCCTGTCCGAGTTCGGCCGCACCTCCTACATCAACTGCTGCAACGGCACCGACCACGCCAAGGCGAGCTGTGTGTGGGTGGCCGGCGGCAACGTGAACGGTGGCGTCTACAACTGCGACTCCTCCACCTGGCCCACGGGGGCGATGTTCGAGGTGGATGGGCGCTACCTTTCCCACCGGACCGACTACCGGAGTGTCTTCTGGGAGATTCTCCGGGATCACATGGGGGCGGCGTCCGCCACCGTGGATCAGGTGTTCCCGGGCTATACCGGCGAGGGGCTGGGGTCGGGAGAGCTGGGGCTCATCAACACGGCCTGAGCGGCCGGCCCGTCCCTCTATAATGGGAGCCACGGCTCCCATGGATCTCCTGCCCCTGGACATCGACGCCGATATCCGGCGCGCCCGGACGCTGCCGGCGGGCTTCTACGGCTCGGCGGACATCCACGATCTCCTGGTGCGTGAGGTCCTTCCACGCACCTGGCAGCTCGTCCCGGTCACCCACCAGCTCGCGGCACCAGGGGACGCGGCGCCCTGGACCCTGCTGGACGGCTCCCTCAGCGAGCCACTGCTGGCGGTGCGCGGCGCCGGCGGAGAGGTCCGCGTGCTGTCCAACGTCTGCACCCACCGGGGCAACCTGCTGCTGGAGGCCCCCGGCCGCGCCGCCGACGGCTTCCGCTGCCGCTACCACGGGCGCCGCTTCGATGCCGGGGGCCGCTGCCTCTTCATGCCCGGCTTCGAGGAGGTGGACGACTTCCCAGGGCCAGAGGATCATCTGGCCCGGCTCCCCACGGCGTCCTGGGGCCCCCTGCACTTCACCAGCCTGGCCCCGGAGACGGATCTCGCGGTGATCCTCGCGCCGGTGCGGGCGCGCCTGGAGCCGCTGCTGACGGTGCCGCTCCATCTGGACCCGGCGGCAACGCGCTCCTACCAGGTCGAAGCCAGCTGGGCGCTGTACTGCGACAACTACCTGGAAGGCTTCCACATCCCGTTCGTGCACCCGGCCCTGGCCGGGACCCTGGAGGAGGCCTCCTACCGCACCGAGACCTACGACCTGTGCAGCCTGCAGACGGGCGAGGCCCCCGCCGGCCAGGAGGCGTTCGATCTTCCCGCCGGCCACCCCGACGCCGGGCGCAGGGTGGGGGGGTACTACTTCTTCCTGTTCCCCAACACCATGCTCAACTTCTATCCCTGGGGGGTGTCGGTGAACATCCTCCTGCCCCAGGGACCGGACCGCGCCCGCATCGACTACCTGGCCTACGTGGCCGACGACACGCGCCGCGCCCGCGGCGCCGGGGGCGACCTGCACACGGTGGAGCTGGAGGACGAGGCGGTGGTGCAGAGCGTGGCCCGGGGCGTGCGCTCTCGCATCTACCGGCGCGGCCGCTACGCGCCCACCCGGGAGCAGGCCGTGCACCACTTCCACCGCCTCCTGGCCCGTCACCTCAACGCGGCGTGGGAGCGGCGCGGAAGCTGACCTCCTGCACTGGTGGGCCCGCCTGGATTCGAACCAGGGACCAACTGATTATGAGTCAGCTGCTCTCACCGCTGAGCTACAGGCCCTTCAGGGACGCCTGGCCGACGCCAGGTGATCCCGGGATCGGGCGAGGACCCGGTGGCCGGACGGCCGCCAGCCGTGGAACGGCTCCGCCTCGACCCTGGCACGGCGACTGTGGCCCCCAAAGCCCGCTTCCCGCCGGGAACCACCTCAAGGATGATCCCGTATCAGGTGTACGGCCATGTTCAAGGATAGCGGGGCCGGCGCAGGCGCGGAAGGGCAGCCCGCTCACCGCCGGGCCAAACAGGACTGAAGGGGTCTCCAGGTGCCTGTGACCAGAAGGAAGCTCGTTCTTGCGGTTCTCGCGGCCGGGCTGGTGGGCCTTGTCGTGGTTCCTGTCCTGCTGGCCCGGTTCTCCGAGCGGCCGCGCCGGGACATGGAGTGGGTGAGGCTGGAGGACACGCGCCACGAGGAGATCACATTCAGGAACCAGTCCCAGGACCTGCAGCTGTCGGGAATGCTGTTCGTTCCCCAGGGCGAGGGTCCCTTCCCTGCTGCGGTGATCATTCACGGGTCGGGCACCAGCCACCGTGCCAGCGGCTGGTATCTCACCCTGGCCCATTCTCTGCAGCAGAACGGCATCGCCGTCCTGCTTCCCGACAAGCGCGGGTCGGAGCAATCCGAAGGTGACTGGCGCACCGCGAGCTTCCAGGACCTGGCCACGGACACCCTGGCCGCCGTGTCGTTCCTGAAGAGCCAGGACCACCTGGCGATCTCCCACGTGGGAGTGATTGGCCTGAGTCAGGGTGGCCACATCGCTCCCGTAGTGGCCGCCCAGGCCCAGGATCTGGCCTTCCTGGTGAGCATCGTCGGCGGGGCCGTCCCGATGCATGACCTCCTGGTGTACGAGGAGACCCACAACCTGCTGGAGATGGGGTTCCTGCCCGGCATCGCCCATCTCCTGGCCTACCCTTCATCCTGGATGGTCAGACGCTTCATTCAGGACGAGTTCTGGAACGCCATCGGCAACTTCGACCCGATCCCTTCCTGGCGGAGAATCTCCATCCCGTCTCTCGTCCTGTACGGAGCCGACGACACCAACGTGCCTTCCCGCCAGAGTGCCTCGATCCTGCGCTCCCTGGGCAAGCCGAACATCGATGTGCGCATCTACGAGGGGTCGGGGCACGCCCTCGAGTCCCCGCCAGGCCTGGGGAACAGCATCTTCCGGGACGACGCCCTGAGAGACGTCCACAACTTCGTTCTTGACGCCACGGCCGGGCCCGAGGGGCGCCGGTGACGGGCGCCCCCGACCGCGCTGCGCTATGCTGTCCCGATGAGCTCCGAAGAACCCAGCGGTCTTCCTGCGGGCAAGAGGCTCGGACACTTCGAGATCGTGGAGGCCATCGGCGCCGGGGGCATGGGCCAGGTCTACCGGGCGAAGGACACACGCCTGGGCCGGGACGTGGCCATCAAGATCCTGCCGCCGGAGCTGGCCTCGGCGGCCGGGTTCCGGGAACGCTTCGAGCGCGAGGCGCGCACCATCTCCAGCCTCAACCACCCCCACATCTGCGTCCTCCACGACATCGGCCACGACGAGGGGATCGACTACCTGGTGATGGAGTACCTGGAAGGCGAGTCCCTGGCCCAGCGCATCGAGAAGGGGCCGCTGCCCCTGGGCGAGCTGCTGGAGATCGCCGTGCAGGTGGCCGACGCCCTCGACCGGGCCCACCGGGCGGGGCTGGTGCACCGGGACCTCAAGCCCGGCAACATCATGCTGTCGCCCGCAGGCGCCAAGCTGCTGGATTTCGGCGTGGCCAAGAGCGCGGTGGAGTCTGGTGCGGCCAGCGCCCTGACCTCCTCGCCGACGCGCACCAGCCCGCTCACCGCCCAGGGAGCCGTAGTGGGCACGTTCCAGTACATGGCCCCGGAGCTGTTCGAGGGGAAGGAGGCCGACGCCCGCAGCGACATCTTCGCCTTCGGCACGGTTCTCTACGAGATGGCCGCGGGCCAGCGCGCCTTCGAGGGCACGACCCAGGCCATGGTCATCGCCGCCATCCTCAAGGACTCGCCCCGCCGCCTGGACGACACCGTCCCCGGCCTGCCGCGGGGCCTCCAGCGCCTCATCGATGCCTGCCTGGTCAAGAACCCCGAGCGGCGGCGCCAGTCGGTCCATGATCTGAAGCTGGATCTCATGGCGCTGGCCGAGGACTCCTCCGCCGGCGTCCTGCAGCGGGAGCCTGCCAGCACCGCGGTCTCGGGGACAGGCTTGTTTTCTGGAGGATCGGTGGAAGGCAGCACCGCTCCCGGGCTGTCACCGCCGTTCCCGGCCAGCGGGTCAGAGGCAGCCTCCGCGTCGCGAGCGGCAACCCGCGGCCGCGGGGCGGCGGGTCGCGGCCCCTGGGTGGCGGCGAGTCTCGTGCTGGCGGTGACCGTCGCCGCGCTGGCGGCGTGGATCCTGATGCAGCCGGCGCCGGACCGGCGCGTCATCCGCACCTCCATCCCGCCCCCCGCCGAGGCGGCCTACCGCGTGGCCGGCCAGCTCGCGGGAGCCGCCGTCCTGTCACCGGACGGCACCCATGTCGCCTTCGCGGCCCGCAAGTCCGGCCGCTCCCAGCTCTACGTGCGCGCCCTGGACGCCCTGGAGGCGACGCCCATGGCCGGCACCGATGGCGCGCGACGTCCGTTCTGGTCTCCCGACAGCAAGTTCATCGCCTTCTTCACCAACAGCGAGCTGAAGAAGGTCAGCGTCGGCG
>JBFGDW010000183.1:0-6767 GCA_041580435.1 Candidatus Polarisedimenticolia bacterium
GAACAACATCCTGGCCGGGGCCTACACCTCGCTGCCCATCGGCATCACCGTGGAGGGGGCCAACATCCTGACCCGCTCCCTCATCATCTTCGGACAGGGTGCGCTGCGCTGCCACCCGTACGCCCTGCGCGAGATGGAGGCCGTGGCGGCCGGCGACGTGAAGGCCTTCGACCGCGCCTTCTTCGGCCACCTGGCGTTCATCGGCCGCAATGCCGGACGGGCCGTGTGGCTGGGCCTGACCGGAGGCAAGCTGTGGCGGCCGCCGGTGGACGGTGTGGCCGGGGATCTGATCCGGCGGCTGGATCGCATGAGCGCCTGCTTCGCCCTCACCGCCGACGTGGCCATGGGCACGCTGGGAGGTGACCTGAAGCGGCGGGAGAAGCTCTCCGGGCGCCTGGCCGACGCCCTGACCTGGCTCTACCTGGGGACCGCCACGGTGAAGCGCTTCGTGGACGATGGCCGGCCGGAGCGGGACGAGCCCTACGTCCGCTGGGCCGGCGAGCTGGCCCTGCACCGGATCCAGACGGCCCTGGACGGGTTCCTGGACAACCTGCCCGTCCGCCCCGCCGCCTGGCTCCTGCGGCCCGCCCTCTTCCCCTTGGGCCTGCCGTTCCGGCCCCCCTCGGACCGCCTGGGCCACAAGCTGGCCGCGGGACTCCTGGAGGGGCGGGAGCCCTGGCGCGCCCTCACCCGCCACATCTACGTCCCGCCGCGCAGCGAGCCGGGGCTGGGCCGGCTGGAGGACGCGCTGGAGAAGACGCTCCGGGCCCGGCCGGTGGAGGGGAAGATGCGCGCCGCGGTGCGCGCCGGACGGCTGGAGGCCAAACCCGCCGCGACGCTGGCCGCCCGCGCCCTGGCCGCCGAGGTCATCGACGCCGCCGAGGCCCGCTGGCTGGAGGAGGCCCGGGCCGCCCGCCACGCCGCCATCCAGGTGGACGCCCACCGCGCTGCCACGCCGGCGGTCCAGCCGGTCTGATGCCCTGATACAATCGGGCCATGCCCGGCCACGCTCTGGTCCTGTTCGCACATGGCAGCCGGGATCCCCGCTGGGCACGGCCATTCAACGCCCTGGCGGCGGATCTGGCAGGGGACCTTGCCCCCGTGCCGGTGCGCCTGGCCTTCATGGAGTTCGCCGGGCCCACCCTCAAGGAGGTGGCCGCCGAGCTGGCCGGGTCGGGCTGCACCCGGCTGCGCCTGCTACCCCTGTTCCTGGCCGGCGGCGCCCACGTGGCCCGGGACATACCGGCGCAGGTGGCGGAGGTGAAGGCCCTTCACCCTGAGCTGGAGGTGACGGTCCTGCCGCCGGTGGGGGAGAACCCCCGCTTTCGCCACCTCATGCGGGAGGTGGCGCGGGAGGCGGCAGGCGATCCGGCGCCGGCCGGATGATCCGTCAGGGGAGCGCCGCGCGCACCGCCTCGGCGTAGGTCCGGGCGATCTCCCGGTTGCCCAGCGGCGTCAGGTGGCAGAAGTCGGTCATGTGGGCGGTCGTCGGCTCGAAGGCGCGCTCTACCTCGGCCAGGAAGATGTTGTCCTCCGACGCGGCCAGGCCGCGGATGATGTCGTTCTGGAGGTCCAGTCCGCGGCGCCAGGCCGCCGCCCACTCGGGGCCGTGGTACTCCTCGGCCCAGGGCTGGTAGTACTGGAACGTGCCCACCACCAGGCGGGCTCCGACCAGGCGCGAGACGGCGTCCATGGAGCGCAGGTTGCGCCGGAACGTGTCCAGGCCGAAGGGGCCGTTCTGCAGATCGGTCCGGACCTCGGTGCGGGAATACAGGCTCCACATGCTGCCCCGGTACCCCACCAGGTACGCGCGCAGCGCCACGAAGTACGAGGAGTAGTCCAGCCAGCGCGGCAGGCGATCGAAGACGGGGTACGGGGTGGGCCCCACGTCCCGGCGCCGGTGGGCGTAGTCGGGGCGGAATCCCTCGGCGTAGGAGGTCTCCAGATCGTTGGTCCCGTGGTAGACAAGGACCAGGTCGGGCTGCAGGTCCTGGTAGATGAGGGTCAGCTTCACCAGGGTATCGGCGGTGGTGTCGCCGTTGTGGGCGGCGCTGAGCACCTCGAAGCCATCTCCCAGCATCTCCTGGAGGATGCCGGGCCAGGTCTGCTCCCAGGGGTCATCCTGGCCGAAGGTGGTGGACCCTCCGAAGCAGACGATCCGGATGCGCCGCTTGGGTACCTCCGGGTCAGGGCCCCGGTCCCCCATGGAGTTCAAGCTCACCTGGCCGTAGAGCCCGGCGGTCCCGTAGTACGGCAGGTACGGATGATCGAGCATGGTCATCCGGGGCGTCTTGAAGGTGCGCCAGCCGTACCGGTGGGGAAGATCGCGGTGGGCCAGGTAGAAGAAGGCGTAGCCCATGACCTCGGCCAGGAGCAGGACCAGCAGAAACGTGACCAGGCCGAAGAAGGCGTGCTTCAGCCGTCCGCCGATGCTCTGGATCCATGACGGACCCCAGACCACCTCGGCGCTGCCCGACGCCTCCTGGACGCGCTGCCAGTGCATGTCTCCGATCTCGACCCGGATCACCTGGAGGGTAACACGGGAGGGGCGGCCGGCAAAGGAAAACCGGACAGGCCGTGGCGCCGGTCCGGGATGGGCCTAGAATCCCAGTTTCAGGCCGATCTCGAAGGTCCTGGGGGGGCCGATGATCCCCACCGGCTGGCCGAAGGACGGGGAGATGACCCGGCCGTCCACCGGCCCGCCGTTGACCCGGTCCAGGACGTTGAACACCTGCACGAAGATCTCCCCCCGGCCGCCTCCTCCCAGGGGGAGGGGCTTCCAGAGGCGCAGGTCCAGCTGGGCAAAGGAGGGAGCGTTGAGGGATGTGACCGGCGGGAGGTCCAGCCCGCGCTGGGCGTTCAGCCGCTCCCGCAGGGCGTTGACCACCTCCAGGTCGGTCCCGGCGCCGGTGTTGCGGCCGAGGCCGTCGGGCCGGTCGGACAGGACCCCGTCCAGGTTGTCGTCCAGGCCGGTGGTGACGTTGAAGGGGGCCGCCGAGGCCAGGGAGAGGATCCCGGCGGCGCGCAGCCCGAGCCATGGCAGCCCGGTCTCGCCGTGGAGCACCAGGCGGTGGCGCCGGTCGGCGTCGGTCCGGGCGCGCTCGCCGGCGATGCGCGTGGAATCCGGCGGCAGGGCGATCCCGCCCCGCAGCGGATCGAACCCCAGGTCCTCGGCCCGGGACAGGGTGTAGGACGCCGCCGCGCGTGCCTGCTCGCCGCGCCAGCGCCAGCCCAGGTCCAGGCCGCTGTACCAGCTCCGTCCCTCGGTGACGAAGGCTGCCAGGGAGCCGATGGTGGGATCGTTGACGTGGATGGGGACGCCGGTGTCCGGGTTCACCTCGGGCGGGTTCAGGTCCTTGAGCAGGACCTGGTGGTAGCCCAGGGCGCGGGTGGCGCCGAAGCGCAGCGCACCCCTCTGGCCCAGGGCCCGCTCGGCGCCCAGGCTGTACTGGACGGTGTAGGGGGTCTCCAGCTCGGTCCCGGTGGTGAATCGCAGCGTCAGCTCCGGGAAGAACAGGAGCGCGTCCTTGATGTTCTCGATGCCGAGCTCCTCCACCTCCCGCTCGGTGAACTCGAAGGTGAATCCCTGGGGGAAGATGAAGCCGATCTGCGTGCCCCCGGTGATGGAGGCCACCGCCGGGAAGCCCAGCACGATCTTGTCGTGGAAGATCCCGGCGCCTCCCCGGACCACCCACGGGCCTCCGGGAACCGGGCTGTAGCTGAACCCCAGCCGTGGCGCCAGGTTGTCGGTGTCGCGGCCGGCGCCGCCGTTGGGGATGGAGGAGGGCACCGCCGCCGTGGCCGGCAGCGTGAAGGTGCTCAGGTCGTAGCGCAGGCCGTAGTCCAGCCGCAGCCGCGGCGTGGCCTGCCAGCCATCCTGGATGAACAGGCCCAGATCGGTGTCGTCCAGCTTCGCGCCGGGCACGCCGTCGATGAGAACGTAGGCGAAGGGGTAGGTGCCGATGATCCCGGGCTCGTCGATGACGCCGTCTCCGTCGTCGTCCACGCCGGTGTTGCCGTCACAGCGCAACGGCTTGAACTTGATGTCGTCGATGGTGGCATCCGGGTTGGTCATGCGCTCCTCCTCCAGGGCCGTGCGCACGTCGTTGGCCACCAGGTCGCCGCAGTCACCCGGCTCGAAGGCCAGGTTGGTCTCGTAAAGGAAATTGCCGTTGGGGTTGAAGCGGGCATCGATGCGGGTGCGGGAGCGCATGATGTCCAGGCCCGCCTTGAGGGTGTGATTCCCGGCCTGCCAGGTGACGTTGTCCACCAGCTGGAGGCGGTCCTCGTCCCGGAGCTGGCGGTTGAGCTGGTTGCCGCCGAAGTCGCCCTGGGGTCGGCTCACGCCAGGGCGCGAGGAGTTGGCCAGCTGGTCGAAGGATGAGGTCCCCAGCAGGAGCCTCGCCTCGTGGATGACGCCGGCCGGCAGCACCGAGGTGAGGGAGGCGGCGAGCTGCACGTCCTCCTCCTCCACCAGGAACCCTCCCTCGGGAGTCGTGAACCCCCCCACGTTGAGATCGGGCGTGGTGCGGTCATCGGCGGAGAGGCGCACCATGAGGAAGCTGGAGGCGCCCAGGTTGAAGTCGGTGCGCAAGAACAGGTTGTCGTCCCGGCGCGGGGAGCGCACCACGCCCCCGGGCAGCCCGTCCCGGCCGGTGCCGAAGTACGGCGTGATGGCGTCGATCTCCTGGTGCTCGAAGGCCACGAACAGGAAGGCCCGGTCCCGGCGCAGCGGGCCGCCGTAGCTGAACCCGGCCTGCAGGCGCCGGTCCACGTCGGGGCCGCCGTCGGGGCGGGGGAGGTTGGAAACGAAGCGTCCCGGCTCGTTGGCCCGGTCGCCCGCTCCCTGGACGAAGAACTCGAAGGACGGCTCGTTGGTCCCCCGCTCGGTGATGATGTTGAGCACGCCGCCCCCCGCGCGCCCGAACTCGGGAGAGAACTGGCTGGTCATGACCACGAACTCCCGGATCACCTGCTGGGAGAGAAAGGCGTTCAGCGTGGTGCCGCTGGTCAGATCGTTGTTGTCCAGCCCGTCCACCAAGAACGAGTTGGCGCGGCCCGACTGGCCGTTCACCAGGAAGACGGCATCCCGCTCGCCGTAGAAGTTGCCAGGCTGGGGAGCCAGCACCGACGCGTCCAGCAGGGCCAGGTCGGTGACCGAGCGTCCGGCGATGGGAAGGCTGGCCACCTCGTCCCGGCCGATGCGCAGCTCCTCGCCGGTTCGGCCCGGGTCCAGCAGGGGCGGTGAGGCCTGCACGCTGACCTCCTCGGTGAGGCCGCCTGTCAGCACCAGGTCCAGGAGGGCGGCCTCCTGCAGCCCCAGGGTCAGGGTGTGGCTCCGGCTCAGTTCCCCATCCCCCCGGCGCGCCGCCACGGTCCACTCCCCGGGGGGTAGCTCGCCCAGGAGGTAGCGGCCGCGCTCGTCGGCGCGGGCCTGGCGCACCGCGCCGGTGGCCGTGGCCCGGGCCTCCACCACCGCTCCGCGGGCGGGGAGGCCGTCGGCGGTGCGCACCGTGCCCGACAGGCGGGCCGAGGTGGTCTGGGCCCGGGGCCCGGGCCCGGCCAGCGCCGCCAGGAGCCCGGCCGCCAAAGCCAGCCGCGCCAGCCAGGCGCGGCGCGGAGGATGGGTGGGCGGCGTCCGGGGTGCAGGCAAGACGGCGGACCGCTCAGCGCCCGTAGTGGCCCCAGGGACCGGTGCCGCCGGTCCCCTCCGCCACTGCCAGGAAGAAGCCGTCGGCCGGCGTGCCCGTCCAGCAGGTGGCGCCGCCTGTGGCGCCAACCGGTGCGAACCCGGCGTCCGAGTCGGCGGTGGCCGAGCCCAGGACCTGATAGCCCGTGAGGCACGGGTCGGTGGATGGGTCCCAGCAGAACCGGGTCTCGCCCCCCGGGAGGCTCTCCACCGTCAGATTGCTCACCTCGGCGGTGGGGATGCAGGTGCCGCCGGTGGTGGCGGCCTGCACCTCCACGGGGTAGACGAAGGCCGGATCACCAGAGATCTGGGTGGGGAACAGCAGGCTCTCGTAGCTGGTGACCACGCCACTCTTGGGGTTGGTGAAGGTGGAGCGGGAGGTGACGGTGACGTGGTAGGTCGTCCCCGGCGTCAGGCCGCTGAGGGTGGCCGAGGTGCCGGAGAAGCTCACCTGGGACGGGTTGCTGTCCGAGTCGAAGGCGTAGGGACCGGTGGCACCCGAGTCGGTGTCCCAGTAAAGGCGGTAGCCGTCGATGCGGCTCGTGTTGAGGCCCGGGTCCCAGGAGAGGTCAAGGGTGGTGTCGGTGGTCCCGGTGACGGTGATGCTGCGGGGCGGGAAGAGTCCGAACTTGATGTCCGTGACCGCCACGGTGGTGTAGCAGAGATCGGGGTTGGAGCCGCCGGGGCACCCCGAGGAGCTGATCTGGGGGGACTGAAGGCGCACCGTGGTTCCCAGGTGGGGGACCATCCACAGGTAGTTGACCGTGCGCGCCTCATCGACCTTCAGGAATCCCAAGCAACTGCTGCCGAGGTAGAGGCAGAAATCCGCCACGCTGCGCAGGAGCAGGGCGTTGAAGGTGTGCCCCGAGGGCGTGGTCAGGACCCCCGCCTTCACCACGTCGGTGTACTGGGTTCCGCTGCGGCTGCAATTGGCGGATGGTGAGCCGGAGACGTAGAGCGTGCCGGGCTGGCCGCTTGGTGGCGTGCCGCAGACCTCATTGAAGACGTTGGGCTGGCAGGTGAAGGGGCCACCGGTCCAGCGGGGATCCCCCACCTGCATGAAATACCCCTGGGCATC
>JBFGDW010000184.1:0-6753 GCA_041580435.1 Candidatus Polarisedimenticolia bacterium
CCCAGGATCAGCAGGCCGGCGCCGGCGGCGGCGCTGAGGACCAGGGCCAGCCCGGCGATCTCCCGGGCCCGCTCCGGCCCACTGGCTGGCCGCGGTGGCCCAGGCGGCTCCTGCGATCCCCATGGCGGGGACCGGGCCGGCGCCGAAGATGAGCAGCGGGTCCAGCGCCACGTTCATCAGGTTGAGCCCCACGGCGATGCGCAGCGGCGTCATCATGTCCTGCAGGCCACGCAGCGCGCCGAACGCCGCCGTGGTGATGAGCATGGCCGGCGCCGCCAGCAGCCGGATGCGCAGGTAGATGACCACGCCGGCCTGCACCTCCCCCTCGGCCCCCATGGCGCCGGCCAGCGGCACGGCGGCGGCCGCCCCCAGGATCAGCAGGCCGGCGCCGGCGGCGGCGCTGAGGACCAGGGCCAGCCCGGCGATCTCCCGGGCCCGCTCCGGCCGTCCCGCCCCGGTGGTGCGGGCCACCTCGGTCTGGGTCCCGATCCCGAGGAAGTTGAAGATCCAGAAGACGCCTGACAGGAGCACCGTCCCCACTCCCAGGGCCGCCAGGGGGCCTGAGCCCAGGCGCGCCACGAAGGCGGTGTCGGCCAGCCCGGTGAGCGGCTCGGCGATGAGGGAGACCAGCACCGGCGCCGACAGGGCCAGCATGGTCCGGTGGGGGGCGCGCAGGAAGGGGTGGGAGTCGGCGGCGGGAGCGGCCACGGCGCGGCGAGCCCGGCTCGATCAGAGGCGAGGGTGTGGCGGCATCAGGACGGGTTGTCGACCCGCTGCCACGCCCACTGGGAGGAGCGCTCCCGGCCCCGGTCCTTCCCCTCGATGCGGGCGTGGAGCGTGTCCCCCTCGCGCCAGTAGATGATCCGCTGGGGGTAGTCGTGCTCGGGATTGGCGAAGACCACCCGCTGGCCCCTTGCCTCCACCAGCCGGAAGGCGGTGCCCGGGACGCCATTGGGGCTGGCCACGTAGAAGATGCCGTCGTCGGTGCTCTGGATCCGCAGGTACTCGAAGAAGGTCGCCGAGGAGGGGCGCACGTCCCGGTGCAGGCCCAGCATGACGTTGCCCCGCGCCGGGATCCAGTGCTCCTCCATGCTGACGCCCCCCTCCTCGCCCACCCATGTGCCCACCATCCAGGCGAGGCGCGCCAGGGCGGGGTCGGTACGGGGTGCGCTGCCCGCCTGGGCGGCGGCGGGGGCGGCCGGGACGGTCAGGCACGCCAGCGCCAGGATCACCGTGGCTGCGGCGTGACGCCGGCGAGAGGCCCTGCCCGGAAAGCCCGCCAGGATCGATCTCCCCATGGGTCCTCCTGTCCGAGAGAGGCCGGAGTATACACGAGGCCGGGGGCGAGAGCCGCGCAGGCCTGCGGTCCGAGGCTATCATGGAGGGATGACGACGCAGCCCGATGTCAGGGGATGGCGGCGCCCGAGCTTCGCCGCGGCCACCCGGTGCATCCGCGAGGCGCTGGGGAGCCGTCCGCCGCGGCGCCTGGAGGTGGACGGGTTCCGGCGGGCGGCGGTCCTGGTGCCGCTCCTCAGCCGCCCGGGCGGCCCGTCCATCCTGTTCACCCGGCGCACCGAGACGGTGAACAGCCACAAGGGGCAGATCTCCTTTCCGGGCGGGCAACTCGAGGCGGGGGAGGAGCCCGCCGCCGGGGCGCTGCGCGAGGCGGCGGAGGAGGTCGGCCTGGGCGCCAACCAGGTGGTCGTTGCCGGCTGCCTGGACGATCAGCCCAGCGTGAGCCGCTTCATCGTCACGCCGGTGGTGGGGCTCATCTCCGAGCCGCCGCCGTTCTTCACCGCCCAGGAGGCGGAGGTGCTGGAGGCGTTCGAGGTCCCGCTGGCGCGGCTGCTGGACCGGGACCGCTTCCGCTGGGAGACCTGGCCCGTCTCCCGCTTGCCGGCAGGGGCGCCGCGGGAGGAGCTGCTGCGGCTGGGGAGCGACTTCGAGGAGCTGGACACGCGCCGCAAGGAGTACAAGGTCTACTTCTTCGCAGGTGGCGAGGGGCCAGAGAAGTTGATCTGGGGCCTGACGGCCCGGGTGCTCAAGGGTCTCCTGGACCGGGCGTTCGACTTCTCGCCGGGGCGAAAGGCGGAGGCACGTGAAACAAGCGCGGACCACTGAGCCTTCCCCTGGACGCAGGGAGGCTGCCTAGCCGCGGCGCGCGATCCCCTTGCCGCCCACCGCCGCGGCCACCGCCGCGGCGATCTCCTCCGGCTCTGACATGCGGCCGACCCCCTCGTACCCCTCGGCCAGGAAGCCGGTCCCCGGCCCCACCAGCCGGTAGCCCCACGACTTCAGGCGCGCGATGGACTCACCCACCGCCGGGTGCTCCCACATGGCGGAGTTCATGGCCGGCGCCAGCAGCGTCGGCGCCCGCACCGCCAGCAGGGTGGTGGTGAGGGGGTCGTCGGCCAGGCCGTGGGCCAGCTTGCCCAGCAGATCGGCGGTGGCCGGGGCCACCACCGCCACGTCGGCGGCGTCGGCCAGGGCCACGTGCGCCACCGCCGCGCCGGGCCGCTCGTCGAACATGTCGGTGAGGACCGGGTTGCGGGAGACGACCTGAAGCGTGAGGGGGGTGACGAAGCGGGCGGCGTTGGGCGTCATGACCACGTCCACCCGGGCGCCGGCGGTGACCAGCAGGCGCACCAGCTCCGGCGCCTTGTAGGCGGCGATGCCGCCGCTGACGCCCACCAGCACCCGCCGTCCATGCACCGCTGAGAGAGGGTCGCTCATGTCCTGGGCACCATCATGGCTCATCCCGGCGCGTCGCGCCAGAAGGAGGCTCCTTCCAGCAGCGGGGCGACGCACGGCGGGCCGTCGGTGTAGTGGAGGGTGGGGAGGCCCTCGCCCGGGGGGACCCGGATGAGGGCCGAGCTGCGCGTGCCGTACTCCCCGGCGTGGACGCAGGCCGACAGCCGTTCGGCGGGGCGGGGTGGTGAATCGTCCGGTCCCGCGCTGGCACCGCCGGCGGGGGCCTCATGGCTGCGGAGCACGTCGTGAAGCAGCTTCAGGAGATCGCCTCCCGTCCGCCCGCCGGCGGGGGCCAGGGCGGCGCGGACCGCGTCCACCTTGGGTGAGGGGGCGCGCAGGGGGCGGTTCTCCAGCACGTGCAGCCCGGGCTCGAGGGGCATGACCCGGGGCGCATCCCCCTCGGCCATCTCCAGGTAGTAGAGGTTCTGGCGATCCCCCACCAGGAGCCAGCACGGGTTGAAGTCCCGTGGCCGGAAGCTGGCGCGAAACGCCTCCACGGCGGTGCGGGCGTCGGCGTGGCCCGCCAGGGCAAGAGGGAGCTCGCCGCGGGAGCGGAGGGATGAATCCCGTCCCGCCGAGGGGCGGTTGGTGAGGCCGGCCACCACGCCGTGCTCGTTCACCGCCAGCCAGGTCCCGCCGGCCACCTCGTCACGCCCGCCAAGGATACGGGGACCCCTGGGGCGCAGCACGGTCATGGCCACGGCGGGGCGCGCCAGCAGCTCGTCGCGGTTGGCCGCGGCGATGAGCGGCCCGTCAGGATGGCAGCGGTGCAGGATGGCCAGCAGGCACATGGACGTCGTCCCCGCCCATTGTAGGCCGTGGGGAGAAGGCCGTCACGGACTCCGGCGCGCGGCGGGGTCAGCGCGCCGCGGCCTGCCTGACGCGGATCACCCGGTCCACCCCGGGGACCTCCACCTCCTGGACGCCACCGCCGGGCCAGAGGACCCGCAGCGACTCGATGCGCGTGGCGCCGCCCAGGCCGAAGGTGACCGGCCGCTCTACCTGGGAGAGATAGCTGCGGGTGGGCATCACCTGGAGGCGCTGGGTGCGCCCGTCCGCCGTGAGCTCGACCCAGGCGCCGATGGCGTCCCTGTTGGGCGCGGCCCCCTCCAGCGCCAATCGCAGCCAGTGGTGCCCCAGGGCCTGGTCGTTGCGCAGGAGGAGGGGCGGGCCCCCCGCCTGGGTCAGGACCACGTCCAGATCCCCGTCCCCGTCCATGTCGGCGTAGGCGGCACCTCGCCCCACCAGCGGCCGGGACAGGTCGCCTGTCGCCTCCGGGGGGACCTCCACGAAGGGGAGGCGTGCGTCGGGCCCGGCGTTCCAGAAGAGCTGCGCCGGCTGGCGGTAGGTCTGGCTGGCCTGCACCTGCTGGATGTCCTCCTCGAGATGCCCATTGGCCTGGAGCAGGTCCAGGCGGCCGTCCAGGTCGTAGTCGAAGAAGAAGAGGCCGAAGCTCAGGGCCAGGCGGCTCGGGGCGCCAACCCCCTGGCCGGCGGCCTCGTCGGTGAAGCGCAGGCTCTGCCCCGGCCAACTCATGTAGAAGGAGGTCATCTCGTTGGCGAAGTTGCCGATGGCCACCGCCAGGCGATCCTCCTCGCCCCGGGCCACGTCGATCCCCATGGCGCCGGTGGCCTTGCCCGCTCCGTCGTAGCCCACGCCAGCCAGGGTGCCGACCTCCTGGAAGGTGCCGTCACCCCGGTTGTGGACCAGGAAGTTGCGCGTGGTGTCGTTGGCCACCAGCACGTCCTTGAATCCGTCCTGGTCCAGGTCGGCGAAGGAGAGGGCCAGAGCCATGGCCTCGGGCAGCCCGGTGGCGCTGTTGGCCACCTGGATCCCCGCCTCCCGCGAGACATCGGTGAAGACCCCACCCCCTTCGTTGCGGAACAGGTAGGGGTGCGCCCCCTCGTAGTTCGTGGGGGGGCCGTAGGCCCGGTCGCGGCCGTTGAGGGTGAAGTTCAGCTCCAGGTCGATCTCAGGGCTCCAGCGCACGTAGTTGCAGACGAACAGGTCCAGGTCGCCGTCGTTGTCGTAGTCGAAGAAGCCGGCGCTGGTGCTCCAGGCGTCGGGGGCGCCGCCGGTGCCCGAGGCGGCGGTGACGTCGGTGAAGCGGCCGCCGTCGTTGCGCAGCAGCCGGTTGGGGCCCAGGGCCGTGAGATAGAGATCCGGATCGCCATCGCCGTCCATGTCGCCGGCGGCCACTCCCATGCCGTGGAAGGTGAGGTCCAGGCCCGCCTGCCGGGTCACATCCTGGAAGCGGCCGTCGCCATCGTTGCGGTAGAGGGCCTGCGTGGGGGCGGGACCCTCCCCCTCCTCGCCGGGCCACCAGGTGGAGTTGACGAAGAGCAGGTCCTGATCCCCGTCGCCGTCGTGATCCAGGAAGGCGGCCCCGGCCCCCATGGTCTCGGGGAGCAGCTTGCGGCCGCGGGCGCCGCTGGTGTGGACGAACCGGATGCCCGCCGCTGAGGTCACGTCGGTGAACGTGACCTGGGGGAGGGGCGCGGCGGGGGCCGGGAGGTCGGCCACCTGCCCCACGACCTTCTCCCGCACCGGGGTGGTTTCGGCCGCCGGGCGGGTGAGGCGCCAGGCCAGGACGCCGGCCAGAGCCAGCAGGAGGATCACGCCGGCCGACCAGCGGAAGGCCCGGCCGATGATGGCATCGTCGGTGGGGACGAGGTCGTCTCTCTTATCAGTCTCCACGGGCGGCGACCTCGGCAAGGGAGTAGATCACCACCGCCTCGGCGGCGTGGTTCGCGGCGGGGTAGCGGCGCCGGGCCGCGGCGATGGCCTGGTCCCGGGCATTGTCGTCGGGGCGGTAGCGATCGTGGAGGGCGGCGTGGCGGGCCGCGTCCTCCTCCCGCCCCAGCTCTTGCGCGAGCTGCGCCAGGTTGTAGTGGGCGGTTGCGTTCTCCGGGTCCAGGGCCAGGACCTCCTGGAAGCGCGCGGCCGACTGCTCCAGGAACTCGCGGCGCGAGCCTGCCCGGTCCGGGCCGCGCTCCTGCTTGGCCCGCTCGTAGAGGGCCCGCCCCAGGTCATTGAGCAGGGTGTAGTCCCTGGAGAAGTCGAAGCCGCGTCCCTCGGCCTGGGCGAAGCCGCCGGCGAGGATCTGGCCGATGTCGCGGATGGCGGCGTCGAAGTCGCCGTTCTGGAGGCTGACCTGGGCGCCGAGCCAGAGGACCGACCAGGCCGGGGCCGGCGGCGTGAAGGCCGCCGCCCGGCGCAGCGCCTCGGGGGCCTCCCGGGCAATCCGCCCCTCCCGAAGGTAGACCCGGGCCAGGTTCAGGGGGCCGTCGGGACGTCCCAGGGCCTCCACCTGACGGAACGCCTCCTCGGCCTGCCGCAGCTCGCCGCTCCCCTCCTTGCGCAGCAGCCCGATGCCGTAGTCGTTCCAGCGCTGCCACGCCTCGATGGGGCTGGGCGGGTTGTCTCGCGGGGGAGCGTCCTGGCCCGCACCGGCCAGCGGGAAGACGACGCGATCGCGGGCCAGCTCGGTCACCGGCAGATCGTTGATGTAGTTCTCGCCGTAGACGTGACGCATGTAGGTGGTGTCGAACTTGCGGTAGAGCAGGCGAGCCTCCACCTCCACCGGGGCGGTGGTGCCGGGAGGCACCTGCAGCAGGTAGTGAACCACGTCGGCGGCCCCGGGCGGGATCTGGTGGTTGTACAGCGGGATGAAGATGTCCTCGGCGTTGCGGCGGTCGATGCGGTAACCCTCCCGGTCCAGGACGAAGGCGTTGACGAAGTGGCTCCAGGGGTCGACCGACCCTCCGGGATCCCGGGCGCCGCTGCGGCCCAGGAGGCTGCCGCCGGACGTGGCGGTCACCTCCATCCAGACCTCGTTGGAGTCGGCCGTGCCCTGGGTGAAGAGGTGGCCCATCTTGACGGTGCGGATGACCGTCTCCAGCAGGTACGCCCGCCCCGGCTCCAGGGCGGGGACCTCGGGCCGCAGCGGTGCCGTGAGGGCCCCGTCGATGGCGCCGTCGGCGCGCAGGCCGAACAGGTCCA
>JBFGDW010000185.1:0-6685 GCA_041580435.1 Candidatus Polarisedimenticolia bacterium
ACGCCGCACACGCTCGAGCTCGGCGCGGGTGGCGGTGTCCTGCTCCTGCTGCTTGGCGGCGAGCTCGGTCTGCATGGCAGCGTTGAGGGTGGCGCGCTCAGCCTCCATGCGGGCCTTCTCGGCGTTCTGGTTGGCCTCCAGGACGAGGCGCTCCGCCTGCAACCGCGCTCGCTCCGCCTCCAGCCTGGCGCGCTCCACCTCCAGGTCCTCTGCGGTCATCTCGCCGGCGCCGGCAGCCGCCGGTCCAGAGCCGGCCGCTCCCGCCACCGGGAGGGAGGTCGGCGGCATCACCTGGGGGGGCGCTGCGGCCCGCCTGGCTGCTTCTTCCTGCTGCTGGCGCAGGCGCTGCTCCAGCTCGGCCCGCAGGCGTGCCTCCTCTTCCAGGCGGCGCTGCATCTCGGCCCGCTCACGGGCCTCCTCCTCGGCGCGCAGCCGGGCTTGCTCGGCGGCCGCTGCTTCAGCCGCCCTGCGCTCCGCCGCCTGGCGCTCCTGATCCAGCCTCGCCGCCTCGGCACCGGCCACCGCGGCCTGGCGCGCCTCCTCGGCCGCCTCCACGGCGGCCCGGGCCGCCGCAGCCACCGAGCTGGCGCTGGCGCGGCGCACCTGGAGATCCTCCGCCTCCACCAGGCTCGAGGTGGCGGCCTGGAGGTCTGAAGGGGCAAAACGGTCGGCGCCCGAGAGCCTGGCGATCTCCAGGGCGTTGCGCGCCTGCAGCAGCTCGACCGGTGCCTTGCGGTCGGCCTTGAGCATGAGGGCCAGGTCGGCCTGGGTCCGGCCCAGGATCTCGGCTCCACGGGCCCGCATCGCCACCCTCACGCTGCTCCGGGTCAGCTCCTCGGCCGGCTTGCCGGTGGGCTCGCCGGTCAGGACGACCAGCTCGCTGGGACGCGGTACGGCGAAGTAGGGCTCCGCCGTCACCAGCAGCGCGAAGGCTGGATAGTCCGTGGTCACTTCCAGGGCCGCCTTGCCGCTGGCAGGGATGTCGCCCAGGTTCTGCACATCGCCCTGGGCCGACACGGCCCACAGCACGTACACCAGCAGCTCGGAGCCGAGCTGGTCGGGAGCGTCCAGGTTCTTCCACTCGGCCTCGATGCGGATCTCCCCGTCCCTGGCCCGCACCTTGGCCGTTCCGCTGGCGGAGGGCAGCAGGCCCGTGGGAGAGAAGTCGACCTTGATGGTGCGTGAGCTCTCACCGTAGGCGGCGGTCTCGAAGGTCCGCTCCACGACCTTGGGATCCGGCGCGGAAACCGACGCCGTCGCGCTGCGCACCGCCAGTCCGGCGACGGCGGTCAGCGTAACGCTCAGCAGCAGGGCTGCAACTCTGGTCAACTGCCTGGTCTTCATCCTGGGACTCCTTGACTGGGGATGCTGCTCGCTCTGCTTCTTCCATCCGGGTGCCGGAGACGCGCCCCGACTTTGCCATGGCCTCCGGCTTCGCCGGTTGCCTCGGCCTGGCGGTCAGCGCCGCCGCGTGGAATGGTCCGGATCTGAAGGTTCGAGCTCTAGGTGGATACTCCGCTTCTGGCGCATTATACCACCCCGGGACCCGGCCATCCCCCGGCTCCGTGTTAACCTCCCCCGCCTGGGAGAGCGCCCATGACCGCCGAGATCGCCGCCCTTCTCCTGCTCGTCCTCTCCGCGGCCATCCTCTTCTTCACCGAGGCCCTGCGGGTGGACGTGGTGGCCATGCTCATCCTGGTTGCCCTGGCCCTGTCGGGCCTGGTCACCCCCGAGGAGTCGCTGTCGGGCTTTTCCAGCCCCGCCACCGCCACCGTGGCCGCCATGTTCATCCTGTCGGCCGCCCTGAGCCGCACCGGCGTGGTGGACGGCCTGGCCGCCGCCCTGGGCCAGGTGGCGGGCCGCCGGCCGTTCCTCCTCTACCTCTCGCTGCTGGTCCTGGCCGCGGTCCTGTCCGGGTTCATCAACAACACCGCCGCCATCGCCGTCTTCATCCCCCTGGTCCTGGGACTGTGTCAGTCCCACGGTGGGCAGCCGGGGCGGTTCCTCATGCCCCTCTCCTTCGCCGCCCAGGTGGGGGGCACGTGCACCCTCATCGGCACCTCCACCAACATCCTGGTCTCGGACATCACCCGGCGGGCTGGCGAGCCCCCCTTCGGCATGTTCGAGTTCACCGCCATGGGCGCCCTGTTCGCGGCAGTGGGACTGGTCTACTTGACGGTCGTGCCGCGCTACCTCCTGCGCTACCGGCCCATCGACCGGGCCGAGCCGCTGGCCGAGCGCTATCAGCTTGCCCGGTTCCTGGCCGAGCTGGAGGTGACTGCCGACTCCCGCTATGCCGGCAAGACACTGTCCGAGGCCGGGCTGGAGAACCGCCTCGACCTGGAGGTCCTGGAGATCATCCGGGGAAGCGCCACCCTCTGGCTCCCCAGCCCTCAGGAGGTTCTGGCCGCGGGCGACATTCTCCTGGTGCGGGCCCCGGTCAAGGAGCTGCTGGCGGCGCGCTCCCTTCCGGGCCTGAAGTTCCGCGGCGACCTGGAGGACGACGACGCCCGGGTGGAGGGCGGCGACGTCATCCTCATGGAGGCCGTGGTCCCTCCCGGGTCGCGGCTGGTGGGACGCACCTTGAAGCAGACCCAGTTCCGCCGCCGCCACCGGAGCCAGGCCCTGGCCATCCGCCACCACGATCGCCTGCGGGCCAGCAAGGTGGGCAAGGTCCCCTTGAGCGTCGGCGACGTTCTCCTCCTGCAGGGGCACCGGGACGAGCTGGAGCGCATGCGCGGCGGCTCCGAGCTGATCCCGCTGGAGGAGATCCAGCCCCATATCCCGCGCCTGCGGCCGGCGCTCCTGGCCATGGGCATCCTGGTGGGGGTCGTGACCCTGGCCTCCCTGGACGTGGCGCCCATCCTGGTCACCGCCATGGCCGGCTGCTTCGCCCTGGTGCTGCTGCGCATCCTCACCGTGGAGCAGATGTACGAGGCCATCGACTGGAAGGTGATCTTCCTCCTGGCGGGGGTGATCCCCCTGGGGATCGCCCTGGACAGCACCGGGGCGTCGCGCCTGCTGGCCGGGGCGCTGGCCTCCCACCTGGGGCCGTACGGTCCGTGGCTGGTCCTGTCGGCCCTCTACATCCTGACCTCGCTCCTGACCGAGCTCATGTCCAACAACGCCACCGCCGCCCTGCTGGCGCCCCTGGCCCTGGCCCTGGCCGCCGAGATGGGTGTCAGCCCCCGTCCCTTCCTGCTGGCGGTGATGTTCGCCGCTTCCAACTCGTTCCTGACGCCGGTGGGTTACCAGACCAACGCCATGGTGATGGGCCCGGGTGGCTACCGGTTCGGCGATTTCACCCGCCTGGGGGCGCCGCTGAACCTGATCTTCTGGATCATGGCGACCCTGCTCATCCCGCGCTTCTTCCCGTTCTGAGGCCGGCGCCGCCCGAGTCGGGCAAGCCGAGCCGGACCCATCGCCATCTCCGGTCATCTTGTTGAGCGGCAGGGTGCACTCCACTAGGATGGGGTCATGATCACCCCGACCGTGCCCCGGCCCGCCATCGCCCCCACTGCCCCCGGGGAGCGCATCGAGGCCATCGATACGCTGCGCGGCTTCGCCCTCCTTGGCATCCTGGTCATGAACATCACGGGGATGGCCTTCCCCTTCGCCGCTTACTTCAACCCCATGGTCTACGGCGGCCCGACCGGCGCCCATTTTGGCGCCTGGGTCTTTGCCCATCTCTTCTTCGACCTGAAGATGATGGGGATCTTCTCCATGCTGTTCGGCGCCGGCGTCGTCCTGATGGACCAGCACGCCGAGGCGGCGGGGCGCTCGTTTGCAGGCATCTACTACCGCCGGATCTTCTGGCTCCTGATCATCGGCCTCATCCACGCCTATCTCATCTGGCACGGCGATATCCTGGTGACCTACGCTCTCTGCGGGATCTTCCTGTACCTGTTCCGCCGCCGGTCCAGCCGGGCGCTGATCGTGACCGGCATCGCCTTCCTGATCTTCGGCGCGCTCCTCTCCGCCGGCGGCGGCTTCGCCCAGTCCAAGCTGCGCAACGTGGCCGGGGAGATCCAGGCCAAGGTGGCCGCCGGCGAAGAGATGACGCCACGCCGTCAGGCTCTCGTGGAGCAATGGGAGGAGATGCGCCGCGCCTTCGCTCCAACCCCGCAGGAGGTCTCCGAGAAGATCGCGGTGATGCGCGGCAGCGCCGGGGAGGTGATGGGCGCCAACGCCGAGGAGGCCCTCGCCATGCACACCCAGGCCATGCCCTTCTTCCTGTTCTGGCGGGCCATGGGGCTCATGCTGCTGGGGATGGGACTCATGAAGGCGGGCGCGTTCACGGCGGAGCGATCGCCGGGGTTCTATCGTGGCTGGATCGTCATCGGCTTCGGCCTGGGACTTCCCGTCATCGCTTTCGGCATCCGGCAGTGGAGCCAGCATGACTACGACTTCATCTCCAGCTTCCTCGCCGACAGTCACTACAACTACTTCGCCAGCATCCTCGTCAGCCTGGCCTACGTGGGGGTTGTCATGCGGACCTGCCAGGCGGGTTTGCTCGCCGGCCTGCGCACACGGCTGGCGGCGGTGGGACGCATGGCGCTCACCAACTACCTCCTCCAGAGCATCCTGGGCGTCCTCATCTTCTACGGCTACGGACTGGGGCTGTACGGCCGCATCGGCCGTTTCAACCTCTGGTGGTTCATCCTCGGGATCTGGATTCTGCAGCTCGTGGTGAGCCCGTGGTGGCTGGCCCGCTATCGCTTCGGTCCGGCCGAGTGGCTCTGGCGGACGCTCACCTACGCCCGCCGGCAGCCCATGCGGCGCGCGCCGGCCTAGCCAGTGCCGGGCGTCATCCCTTGGGACCCAGGTCCACCGACAGCAGCCAGCGCTGCAGGGCCTCCGTGTCACCGATGGCGCCCTCGTAGACCAGGGCCGGCACGTACGGCTCGTTGTGGCCGCGCGGCCGGTTCCGGTACACCTTCTGGGCGATGGAGCATTGCCCCAGGCCGCTGGGCAGGGCCTCGTCGCGCATGTCCATGTAGACGGTGTCCGCCGAGGTGGGCTGGCCGGCGTGGACGACGCCGGGGATCTTCAGGAGCAGATCGGCGAAGTCCAGGCAGGCGCTGCCGCACAGGCCGTCGGTGAGGAGCATGACCCGGCCGCGGACGGGGCTGGCCGGGGCGGGATCGGCACAGTCCCGTGGTGCATCCTCTGCCGCGGCTCGCGCCCTGGCCCCGGACTGGACCACCAGGGACGTCCCTCGCTCCAGGGCCGCCGTCAGATCGTCCACCAGCCGGGTGAAGGTGGCGACCACGTCCGATTCGGGGCCGAGCTGGCGCGCCATGAGTGGAAGCTGGGCGCGCATGTGATCCCTGTTGCCCGTCGAGACGCGCCACTCCGCATACGATCGATCCGGATGGCTGCACTCCACCCAGCTCACGAGCTCCTCGCCGTAGAGGCCTTTCGCCAGGCGCGTCCCCCAGGCCGAGTTGCCTCCCTGATTGCCGCGCACGTCGAACACCACGAGATCCGCCATGCGCAGCGCCGGCAGCCTGTCCATCATCGTCTTGAAGGTGGAAACCTCCTGGTCGGAGGGATGGAAGGTCGGAGCCGACACCCAGAAACGGCCTGGAGACGGCTCGGAGATCCCGAACGGCGGCGACGAGGCGCCAAAGGAGGCATCCAGGAGGATCGGCATGAGATCGCTGGTTCTGATGGAGCGCCACTCCAGGGCCAGCGTCCTCTCGGCAGACTGGCCGGAGGCGGCGCTTTCCGGGCCGGCGGAGATGGTGCAGCGCGTCAGTGGCTTGAGGAAGCTGACGCCTGTATCCACCAGCAGGAGCGGCGTGAAGCGGGACCGGGTGGAGGCAAGGCTCGCCCGGCCGTCCCGGAAGCGGAGGACCCTCTGGTCCATCAGGTCATCCGGCCGCTGCCCATCGCACGCCGTGATCTCCGCGCCCACTGCCGGGAGGGATGCTCCCTCCCGTGACTCCACCTGGTGGACCATGAACCGCTCCCCGCGCCGGACCAGGACGAAACCCGGCCAGCGCACGAAGAGCGGCTGGTAGGCGGGGCTGAAGGAGGTGTGCCCATCGGCGAAGCCGGCGATGTAGAAGCGCACCGCGGCCACGGCGTCCTCCAGGCTCTCCGCCCGGCCAGCCAGGTCCAGTGCCTGGCGGTAGCCTTGATCCAGCCACACGCGGAAATCCGGGTTCTCCTCATCGATGGCGCCTGGGTGGTTGTCACGGAGGCTGGCCTGGACGAAGGCCAGGTCCTCCCTGGCGACGGCGGGCCAGGGGCCCGCGGCGAGGGTCACTGCAGGGGCAAGCAGCAGCGCCAGCAGCCAGCCCGCCGGCGCGGCGTGGCGCAGGTCTGTCAGGGGCATGATTCCTCCTCCCAGGACAGATCAACGCCGCTGCGCCCCCCTGGGTTGACTCGCGCCCTAGCGGGCCACCTCACAGGGAGGCTGTGGATCCCACCGCTCCATGGGTCCCAGGATCACTTCCCGGAGACCCTCAGCCGACAGGAGCCACTCGGTCCAGGCCAGATCCATGCCATGCCCGGTCACCAGGAGGAACGAGACCTCCTCCCCGCAGCGGGAGAGCATGGGTGGTGCGGAGGGGTGGGTCGAACTGCTCAGGAGGGTCCGGGCCGCGCCGCCTGCCTCGATCTCCACGACCCAGGAGGTGCAACCCAGGGTTCCGCAGTGCAGGGAGCCGCCGAGCGC